>CAITDZ010000135.1 GCA_903891285.1 uncultured Solirubrobacterales bacterium | reverse complement strand
TGATGATCTTGACCGTCTCACCGATCTCGAACTGGGCCTGGGTCCTCGGGCGCTCGGCCGTCTCGCGGTGGAGCAGGCGATCGACCTCGGGTTTGGTCAATGGCACCGGGGTATCCCTCGGTCCGACGAATCCGGTCACACCGGGCGTGTTCTTGACCAGGCTCCAGGCATTGTCGGTCATCTCCATGTTGACCAGTACGTAGCCGGGCATGGTCCGTTTCTCGACCTGGATCCGCTGGCCGTCCTTCACCTCGGCCACCTGCTCGGTGGGGACGATCACCTGCTTGATCCGGTGGGTCTGGCCCATCGAATCGACCCGGTGCTCGAGGTTCTGCTTGACCTTGTTCTCGTGGCCCGAGTAGGTGTTGATCACGTACCAGCGAAACATTTCTCTCCCGTCTTCCCCTGGCTCCCCTAGATGACCCTCTGGACGAGCCAGTTGAAGGCGAGGTCGAGCACGCCCAGGTAGAGCGCGGCAACGATCACGAAGACCAGGGTGACGGCGGTCGCCTGGATCAGGGTCTCGCGGTCGGGCCACTGGACCCGTCGGAGCTCGGCGATGCAGGAGGCGAGGAAGGCGATGACCCCGGAGCGCTTGCGCTCGCCCTTGGCCGCCTCGGCCCGCTTCGCAAGGAGATCCTCTTCCTTCTGCTTCTGCTCGGCCTTGGCCCGCTTCTCGGCTTCCTTCTTCTTGCGCTTCTCCTCGCGGGATTCGATCCTGGACTTCTTCGGGGCGTCCGGTGTCTCGAGCGCCTCTTCCGAAGCGCCGGCGGCGATCCCGGCCTCGACCGCCTCGATCTCGGCGATGTCGCCGGACTTGGGCACCTGGGTGTCGTGCTGGGCCTGGGAGTCGGACTCAGGTACTCCCTGGCCCTTCCGCTCTGCCTCCTCGCGGGCCTTTCGCTCGGCCTTCTTCTGGGCGCGCGACTTGGCCATCAGCGAGTTTCCTTGTGGGGCTGGTGGCTCTTGCACCATTGGCAGTACTTGCGGACCTCGAGCCGGTCGGGCGTGTTCCGCTTCGACTTGGTCGTCTCGTAGTTGCGGCGCTTGCAGCTCTCGCAGGCCAGGGTTACCGCTATGCGGACGTCTCCGCGTGCCATCTTGCTTCTCTTCTCCGACTCTCTCCCGGGCGCTAAGGCAAACCGGGCCTCAATCAATAGAAAAACCTCGGCCGGAAGGGCGAGGCGACCGCCAAGAATAGCGGTTTTCGTCTGTTGGGGAGCGGGCTGGTGGGGGGAGGCCCGTCAGGGCATCGGGACGATGCCACCGGTCCGGACGGCCTCGAGGGCCCGACTGAGGCGCGGATGGAACACCTCGACCTGCAGGTCCGGGTGTCCGCGAAAGGAGAGGACGAGCCGGTCGCCCCTCATCCGGTCGAGGAAGCCGACCCCACCCCGGAACTCGACCGGGGCCCGTCCCGGTTCACCTGCCAGCCGGGAGGTCGCTTCGAAAGCCTGGGAGAACGGGTAGCTCCCGATCGTGAAGTATTTGTTGGACGCTGTCTCGGGGTCGACGCCGTCGGGCAAGTACCGGACGTGGACGTTCTGGCGAGAATCCTCGTTCATCGCGACCCTCATCCCCGGGAGCCGACCGGCCCAGAAGACCGGGTGGCCGACCGCTTCGACCATCTCCCCGGCTCGTTCCAGGGATACCAACCGGGCGCCGTTGAAGGGATCATCGACCGGTGCCTGCCTCCCGGCGCGACCTCCTGGGACGAGCGCCCAGACGAGCAGTCCCCCGACTACCAGCGCTCCTACACCGAGGATCGTGCCCAAGCGGACCCGGTCCGGGGCTTCCCTCTTCTCGCTCTCCTCAAAAGGTGGGGTTTTCGGGTCCATGCCGTGAGTGCCTCGATGGTCGGCCCCCTTCCGACTCCTCGGAATCCTAGTGACCCCGGGTCATCAGCGGTTCTCTTTCGTGGGAATTCAGTGAGATCATCCTTTCGATGACCGACGAAGTCGAGACCGACGGGGACCGCGACAGGGCGAAGGCCCAACGGATCGTCTCGCGGATCGAGGAACGCCGGGAGATCCACCGCCAGATGCACTGGCTCCCCCGGCTGGTCGTTGTGACGATTGGCTTCTTCGTGTTGCTGGCCGGGCTGGCGATGCTCGTGCTGCCAGGCCCGGCAATCGTTGTGATCCCGATCGGCCTGGCGATCCTCTCGCTCGAGTTCATCTGGGCCGAACGCCTCCTGGAAAAAGGGCTCGAGTCGGGGGCGACCTTCGGCGGCTGGCTCGGCAGGCTGGTCCGCCACCGGAACTTCCTGCTGGTTATCGCGGGAGTCCTGGCGGTGGGAGCCGTCGCGGGTTTCCTCATCCTCGTCTGAACAAGAGACCCACAGCCATCGGCTGATCAGCGCTACCGTTCGAATGGTGAAGTGCGACGTGGTCATCGTCGGAGCCGGGATCGCCGGACTGAGCGCCGCTGAAGCACTTACCGATGCCGGAAGGGACGTCGTGGTGCTCGAGGCGCGGGATCGGGTCGGGGGCAGGACCCACAACACCGAGATCGGCGGGGAGGCAAACGAGCTTGGGGGACAGTGGGTAGGCCCCTACCAGGACTCGATGCTGGCGATGCTCGAGCGGCTGGACCTCGAACTCTTCCCGACCTACCGGGAGGGTGAGCACGTCTACGTCGATGAGAACCAGAGTCCCCACAGGTACACCGGCGAGCACCCGCCGCTCGGAGAGGAATCGGAGAGGGCGCTCGAGGAGGTCGACGCCAAGCTGGACGCCCTGGCCAAACAGCTCGACCCGGAAGCGCCGTGGGAGCACCCCGACGCGGAAGCGCTCGACTCGATCACCTTCGAGGCCTGGCTCGAAGAGGAAATGGACGACGAGATAGCCCGCAACCTGATGCGCTCCTGGCTCGCCGGCGGCTTCATCGCCAAGCCGGCTCACACCTTCTCGCTCCTCCAGGGGCTCTGGATGATCGCCGGGGCGGGCGGGACCTTCGAGCTGTTCGAGCCGAGCCAGTGCCTGGCCAGTCGTGTGGTGGGCGGCTCTCAGCTGGTCTCGATCCGGCTGGCCGAGCGACTGGGCGACCGGGTGATCCTCGACTCCCCTGTCGACTCGATCGAGTGGTCAGAAGGTGGCGTGAAGGTCCGATCAGCAAAGACGGACGTCGAGGCCGAACGGGCGATCGTGGCCGTTCCTCCCAACATGACCAACTCGATCCGATTCCAGCCCCCGCTGCCAGGCTGGAGACAGCGGATGACCCAGGACCTCTCGCAGGGAAGCATCATCAAGTGCCTCGCCGTCTACGACCAGCCGTTCTGGCGGGAAGAAGGGCTCTCGGGGCAGGGCTTTGCTCCATACGGGCTGGTCAGCGAGATCTACGACAACTCCCCGCCTTCAGGATCGGTCGGGGTGATCGTCACCTTCCTGGCCGGGGAGAAGGCCGAGAGCGCGGCGAGGATGCTGCCCGAACAGCGTCGGGAGGCAGTGCTCGAAGGGATCGCCGCCTACCTCGGTCCGAGGGCAAACGACGCAACCGGCTTCATCGAGGTCGACTGGGCCGACGAGGAGTGGACTCGCGGCGCCTACGGAACCAGCTTCGGACCGGGCGGCCTGACCCGGTTCGGAGAGGACCTGAGGCGCCCGATCGGGCCGATCCACTGGGCCTGCACCGATATCGCGGGGATCGGGCACATCCACATGGACGGAGCGATCCGCTCGGGCCAGGCCGCGGCCGCGGCCTGCCTCGCCTGACCGGTAGGTACGCCCGGAGGAAGCCCTCCACCGGACTCGAACCGGTGACCCCTTCCTTACCATGGAAGTGCTCTACCAACTGAGCTAGGAGGGCACGAGCGAGGCCTCGGCAGGCTATCGGTCGAACACGCCCGGTGGCCCGGTCCCCGGCGCACGGAGAAGGGGCCGCCGGAGCGACCCCTTCTCCTTCCTGGCATCCCTGCCCTGCGCTCCCGGCTTCCGTGCCCGGAACTCTCCGGCCCCTGAGACCGGGAAGGTCAGCCCGTGACCGGGTCCCCCGCCGGCTTCTCGCCCAGAAGGACCTTCGTGAATACGGTCCCCTCAGAGGAGTAGCGGACGTCGATCGCCCGAACCGGAACCCCTACGGCCAGATCATCGGCCGTGCAGCGGAGGCTCGGTCCGAGCCCAGGGTGGCTGCCTGACCCCGGGCGACCGCCCGAGTTCGGGTGCTCGCCCCCGGTTTCATCCCCGTCGCTCGGGGCAGGGGTGGCCGGGTGCCCCGGAGCGCCCATCGGGGGACGGCGCCGGGAGTCATCGAACTCCGTTGGGTCGGCCGGATCGGAGGGCGGTTCAGTTCCCTCGGGGAGGGGGCATCGGATCTTGGTGAAGCGGTTCACGTCACCGGAAACGGTGCCGCCGGCAGTGAGGGTGACCTCGAGCTTGGCGGTTGCCGCGTCCCAGCCAGAGACTGCCCCTACATCCTCGCTCGGGTAGGGGAGCGGCGGCCGGTGGGCTGGATCGATCCCGTCCTCGACTTCCTGACCATCGACCGTTCCGTCGTCATCGGTGTCGCTGTCCCTGGGGCTCATCTTGTTGAGCCATTCGGCCCGGTTCCGAAGACCGTCCGAATCCTGGTCGAGCTTCCGCTGATCGACCTTGAGGGAGAGTCCGTATCGCTTCTCCCAGCGGTCCGGTATCCGGTCGCGATTGACGTCCTTCGCCAGCGCGGAGACCGGAACCGAAATGGCGACCAGGGCCGCCAGGGCGGCGACTGCGATCGCGAGCTTTCCTTTCCTGCCTTTCATCCCTGTTGCTCCTTTCCGCGCCGCCCCCTTTGGGTCGGCTGATGCGGTTTGGTTGGCCGGAGGCGGGGCCGGAAAGGCACCCTCTGCCTCCCTCTCAGGAAGAAGACCCCGGGGCCTTGAAAAAGTCACGGCGGGCCAGCGATCGAGCCTTGAGCCGAGGAGTGGCCGGTTCTATGGGGTCCGGTCCGAACGGACCGAACGTACAGGGAGTTCGAGTATCGATCAGGAGCCGGGTCGGCCGGGGGGCTTGGAGGAACCCCCGCCTGAACCGCCACCCGGGGTGCTTCCCGAATTGCCTGGACTG
>CAITDZ010000134.1 GCA_903891285.1 uncultured Solirubrobacterales bacterium | reverse complement strand
TCCAAGTGTGGCGGATCCGGCTCCTCGTCCCTAAGACACCCGAAGGGCGCCCGAGTTACGGCCTGATCACGAAGCGCCAGGGGTCGTGCCGTGACTAGACTGCCGGACGATGTCGGAGAGCGACGGCGACGCACGGAAGATCCTCGTCACCGGTGGCTCCGGGATGATCGGTGCGGCCCTCTGCAACGCGCTGATCGACCGGGGAGATGCGGTGGTCGGCCTCAGCAGGGACCCTGCTTCCGCTGCCAGGTCCCAGCCGGCCGTCGAGTGGCATGCCTGGGAGCCCACCAGGGAGCGCCCTCCGGTAGAGGCGATCTCCGGGGCTGATGCGGTGGTCAATCTCGCGGGCGAACCGATCAACCAGCGTTGGAATGCGTCAGTGAAGGACCGGATCGCCCAGAGTCGGATAAAGGCCACCGCAAACCTGGTCGACGGAATCACCACGGCCGACGATCCCCCCCGGACCCTGATCTCGGGCTCGGCGATCGGCTACTACGGGAACCGGGGCGATGAACTCCTCTACGAGGACGCGACCCCCGGGGACGATTTCCTCGCCGGAGTGGTCGTCGAGTGGGAGGCGGCGGCCGAGGCTGCAGCGAGCCGGGGCATTCGGGTGGCCACGGTCCGCACCGGACACGTACTCGACCCGAGCGGCGGGCTCCTCGGGGAGCTGCTCACCCCCTTCAAGTTGGGCCTGGGAGGCCCGATCGGGGACGGCAACCAGTACATGTCCTGGATCCACCGGGACGACGAGGTCGGGATCCTGCTCTGGTGCCTCGAGAACGAAGCCGTATCGGGACCGGTCAACGGGACCGCGCCCAACCCGGTCACCAACCGAGACTTCTCGAAGGAGCTCGGGCGGGCGGTAAAGCGCCCGGCCGTGGTCCCGATTCCGGGATTCGCCCTCGGCGCCCTGAGGGGACCGGAATTCGCGAAGGTCCTCCAGGAGGGCCAGCGGGTCTACCCGAGGGTGGCGATCGATGGTGGCTACGAGTTCAAGCAGCCGGACCTCGCCGGAGCCCTGGCAAACCTCCTTCGCTAGCGTCGGCCGGGTTCTTCAGCCGAAGAGGATCTCGGCCTCGCGATAGGTCTCGGGGGGGACGGTCTTCAGCTCCTCTACCGCTTCGGCGAGCGGGACCATCTCGATCGCTGTACCCCTGAGCGCAGTCATCATCCCCCACTCCGACCTCTCGACCGCCTCGATCGCCCGCAGGCCGAAACGGGTCGCCAGGACCCGATCGAAAGCGCTCGGCGTTCCTCCCCGCTGGACGTGGCCCAGAACGGTGGCCCGGGCCTCTTTCCCGGTCCGTTCCTCGATCTCCGACTCGAGCCAGTGGGCTACCCCACCCAGCCGGACGTGGCCGAAGGCGTCGGTCTGGGCATCGTCCTGATCAGGGAAACCCCCTATTGGACGGGCCCCCTCGGCGACCACCACGATCGGGGCGAAGCGATCTCTGAACCTCTCCTCGATGTAGCCACAGACCCGGTCGAGGTCGAACTCGACCTCGGGGATCAGGATCACGTTCGCACCCCCCGCAATGCCGGAATGGAGGGCTATCCAGCCGGCGTGCCTTCCCATGACCTCGACGATCAGGACACGGTGATGGCTCTCGGCAGTGGTGTGGAGGCGGTCGATCGCCTCCATGGCGATGTTGACCGCGGTATCGAAGCCGAAGGTGTAATCGGTCGCCCCGAGGTCATTGTCGATCGTCTTCGGGACGCCGACTACCCCGAAACCGGTATCCGAGAGCTGTCGGGCCACGCCGAGGGTGTCCTCCCCCCCGATTGCGACCAGGGCTTCCACCCCGTCCTCGTCGAAGGTCTTCCGCACGCGATCGAAACCATCCTCGGTCGATGCGGGGTTGGTCCTCGACGTACCGAGGATCGTCCCGCCCCGGGGGAGGATCCCCCTGACCTGGTCGACACCGAGCTCGAACCGATCGCCCTCGAGGGGACCACGCCACCCGTCCCGGTACCCGACGAATCCGAAGCCGAACTCCCGTGTTCCTCGCCGAACGACTGCCCGGATGACCGCGTTCAGACCCGGGCAGTCCCCGCCGCCGGTGAGGACTCCGACCTTCAAGCCCTCAGGGCCTGAACCGCTCAGGCAGGAGCGGCTTTGCCTTGTGGAGGAGCGGCTCCAGGACCTTGATCACGATCCCGGTGAAGAAGACCCCGAAGAAGACGAGGCCGGCGACCGGGCCGCCCTGGCCGAGCGTGTAAGAGACGAGCGCCAGGGCGAGGGCAAGGAAGAATGAGACTGGAAGGACCATGTGGGGCGATCCTACCGGAGCCCGTCCCGGCCGGAATCGGCCATCGCGGCCAGGGTCCGGTCGAGGAACTCGGCGACCGCCGGTGGTCCGCCCTCGCCGGCCAGCGCGACCAGTCTGGATCCGATGATCACTCCGTCAGCGAATCGACCCACCTCCGCAGCCTGCTCCCC
>CAITDZ010000133.1 GCA_903891285.1 uncultured Solirubrobacterales bacterium | reverse complement strand
GGCCAGTCCCGAACCGCGCCGACGATCGCCCAGGCGACGAGGTGGGTGAAGGAGAGCTTGATGTCGCGGTCCGCGAGGGCTTCGTTCAGGGCCCTCCGACCGGCGTCGAGCTGGTCGACCGCGATCGTCCGGAAGGAGGTGGCGGTAGGGATCTCCAGGCTTTCGTCCATCGCCCGGGCGAGCATCCCGGCTGCGCCGCGAAGCGGTGTCGCCTGCCCGGTCGGGCCGGCTCCGTTCCCGTCGGCAACCAGGTCGGCCTTCGTCACCTTGCCACCGGGGCCGGATCCGTCGATCGACGCCAGGTCGACGCCCTCTGCTTCGGCGATCCGCCGGGCGATCGGGGTCGCCCTGTGGCCGTTGCCATCGCCGGTCGTGACGGGGTCTCCATTGGACCCGGAACCGGTCTCCGGGGGGGCCGCCTCGGCGCCGTTCCCGGTCGTTCCGTCGTCTGGCGAGGAAGGCGCGGTTCCTCCCGTCTCCATTTCGGCGAGGACTGCGCCTACCGCCACGTCCTCATCCGGCTCCACCGCGAGCCGGGTCACCGTGCCGGAGGCCGGCGCCGGGACCTCGGCGTCGACTTTGTCGGTCGAGACCTCGACCAGCGTCTCTCCCTCCTCGACGAAATCGCCGACGGAGACATGCCACTCGAGGACCGTTCCCTCGGTCACCGATTCGCCCATCTCGGGCATCGTCACCTCGAGAGTCGCCGTTTCAGCCATCGGACTTGAGTGTAGGACAAGGACAGGGCGGGGACGTGAAGATTCCGGACTGAATACCGCTGCCCCTTTTCGCTCCGGCTCGGTAAGGTCCGGGCCGGTACCGGCCACGGAGTCGTGGCCGGATCGAGGAGGAGTTTCGGGAGGAGATTCGATGGATTACTTCGTCACCGGCGGCACCGGCTTCATAGGCCGTCACCTGGTTCGCAGGTTGCTCGAGCGCGGAGGCACCGTGCACGTGCTGGTCCGCGAAGGATCGCGAGGCAGGCTCGAGGAGCTGATCTCCTCCTGGGGGGACACTCCGGGCGAGGTCGTGCCGGTGGTCGGCGACCTCACCCAGCCGATGCTCGGCCTCGACGAAGCCACGATCGAAGAGTTCACCGGGAAGATCGACCACTTCTTCCACCTTGCCGCGATCTACGACATGGAGGCCGATGACGAGGCGATCCGGGTCGCGAACGTCGAGGGCACGATGCACGCGGTCGAGTTCGCCAACCGTGCGAAGGTCGGCTGCTTCGACCTGGCCAGCTCGATCGCCGTCGCCGGCCTCTACAAGGGGGTCTGGCGTGAGGACATGTTCGAGGAGGCCGAGGAACTCAACCGCCACGCCTACTTCAGCACCAAGCACGAGTCCGAGCTGATCGTCCGGGAGCAGCTGGAGGTGCCGTACAGGATCTACCGGCCCGGGATCGTCGTCGGCAACTCGGAGACCGGCGAGATGGACAAGGTGGACGGCCCCTACTACTTCTTCAAGCTGATCCAGCGACTCAGGGCAACCCTCCCGCAGTGGATGCCGACGGTCGGGATCGAAGGTAGGGAGATCAACCTGGTCCCGGTCGACTTCGTCGCCGATGCGATCGACTACATCGCCCATCTCGAGGGCCGTGACGGCGAGACCTTCCACCTGACCGACCCGAATCCGCTCAAGGCCGGACAGATCATCAACCTCTTCTCGCGCTCGGCGCATGCACCGCAGATGTCGATGCGGCTCGACCCGCAGATGCTCGACATCGTGCCGCCGGCGGTTCGGGGCGGGCTGATGATGCTCTCCCCGGTCCAGCGGGTGGTCGACACGGTCCTCTCCGACCTCGGCATTCCCCGCCAGGTGCTCGTCTATGTCAACTACCCGACTTCGTTCGACTGTTCGAACACGCTCGAGGCGCTGGAGGGGAGCGGGATCTCGGTCCCGCCGCTCGCGACCTACGCGGATCGCCTCTGGGATTACTGGGAGCGGAACCTCGACCCGGACCTGTTCAAGGATCGCTCGCTCGGTGGGGCGGTCGGTGGCAAGGTCGTGATGATCACCGGCGCCTCGTCGGGAATCGGTCACGAGACCGCACTGAAGGTGGGGGAGGCTGGCGGGATCGTCCTGCTGGTCGCCCGCTCGGCGGACAAGCTGGAGGAACTCAAGGCGGAGATCGAGGAGCTCGGCGGGGAGGCACACGTCCATCCCTGCGACCTATCCGACGTCGAGGACGTCGAGCGGATGGCGAACGAGGTCCTGGCCCAGCACGGCCACGTGGACGTACTGGTCAACAACGCCGGGCGCTCGATCCGCAGGTCGGTCGAGCTCTCCTACGATCGGTTCCACGACTTCCAGCGGACGATGCAGCTCAACTACTTCGGGGCGCTCAAGCTGATCCTCACCCTTCTGCCCCGGATGCGGGAGCGAAAGAGCGGGCACATCATCAACATCAGCTCGATCGGCGTCCAGACCAATGCCCCGAGGTTCTCGGCCTACGTTGCGTCGAAGGCGGCGCTCGACGCCTTCAGTCGGACGATCTCCTCCGAGGTGGTCGACGACGGTGTCGACATCACCGCCGTCTATATGCCGCTGGTCAGGACCCCGATGATCGCCCCGACAAAGATGTACGACGCCTTCCCGACGATCGGGCCGGAGGAAGCGGCCGAGATGATCACCGACGCAATGATCCGCAAGCCGAAGAAAGTCGCCACCAGGCTGGGCAATTTCGGCGAGCTGCTCTACAACGTCTCGCCGAAGACCAGCGACGCGATCCTCAATACCGGCTACAAGCTGTTCCCCGAGTCGAAGGCGGCGAAGGGCAAGGGCGACGAGCTCGAGGAGCAGGCGGAGAAGGCTCCTTCGGCCGAGGCGGTCGCCTTCGCACACCTGCTGCGCGGCGTCCACTGGTAGAGCCCGATGGCCGAGGGCTCCGAAGCCCCGAGGCGGAGCCGTTGGGCCTGGGGGACCGAGGCCCGCGAGCCGACTCCGTCCGAGCTGGACGCAGTTGCCGCGGGTGCGAGCGCGCTGCTCGGGTTCGAGGCGACGCCGGTAGAGGCCGTCCGTGGGGAGGAGGTCGAGCTCCGGCAATCGCGGCTGGATCCGCCTGACTCCCGTGCGGGCCTCTTCACCGACGATCGCCACGAGCGACTCGTCCATTCGCTCGGCAGGGCCTACCGGGACGTAGTCCGGGCTCACCGGGGCGAGTTCGAGTTCCCGCCCGACCTGGTCGCCTTCCCGGCCGATGAGGCCGAGGTATCCGAGGTGCTCGAGAGGGCCGACGGCCTGGACGCCGCAGTGATCCCCTTCGGAGGTGGAACGAGTGTGGTCGGCGGGGTCGAACCGCGACTCGAAGACGAGGATAGGCCGGTGATCAGCCTCGACCTCGGGCGCCTCGATCGGGTGGTCGAGGTCGACCGGGACTCGGGGTCGGCCCTGATCGGGGCCGGTGCGAGGGGACCGGTGCTCGAGGAACAGCTCCGACCGGAGGGCCTCACCCTTCGACACTTCCCCCAGTCCTTCGAATGGTCGACCCTCGGCGGCTGGATCGCGACCCGGGCGGGCGGGCACTTTGCCACCGGTGAGACCCACATCGACGACCTGGTCGAATCGGTCACGGCGGTAACTCCGGGGGGCAGGTGGGAAAGCCGACGGCTGCCGGGTTCCGGGGCCGGCCCTTCCCCGGATCGGATGATGCTCGGTTCGGAGGGAATCCTGGGGGTGGTCACCGGGGCCTGGGTCCGGGTTCGTCCGAGACCGGTCTTCAGGGCGCGGGCAACGATCGGATTCCCCGATTTCATCGACGCTGCGACCGGAGCTGTACGGGAGATCGCCCAGTCAGGGCTCTCACCGGCCAACTGCCGGCTGGTCGACCCGAACGAGGCCTCCCTGATGGGTGCAGGCGACGGCAGCGAGGCGGTCCTGATGCTCGGTTTCGAGTCGGCCGACCTGCCGGTCGAGACCCAGCTGGACCAGGCGGTCGAGATCGCGATCGCGGGCGGCGGCGAGCTACGGGACCGCAGGGTGACCGACGGTCGGTCAGGGGATGGGGAAGGGGGGTCGGGCTCCGATCGGTGGAAGTCGGCCTTCCTGGAGGCGCCTTACCTTCGTGACCGGCTGGTCAGTTGCGGAGTCCTGACCGAGACCTTCGAGAGTGCGATTACCTGGGACCTGTTCCGCGACTTCCACGACCGGGTCACCGCTGCCACCCGGGAGGCCGCCTTCTCGACCCTCGCCGCCGAGGGTGCCGTCCCGAGGGTGAGCTGTCGGTTGACCCACGTCTATACCGATGGTGCGGCCCCCTATTTCACCGTCCTCGCCCCGGCCAGGCGGGGCGAGGAGGTGGCCCAGTGGGACGAGATCAAGGCGGCTGCCTCCGAGGTGATCATCGAGGCGGGCGGGACGATCACCCACCACCACGCGGTCGGTCGGGACCACAGACCGTGGTACGACCGACAGCGCCCGGAACCCTTTGCCTCGGCCCTGGCTGCAGCCAAGTCTGCGGTCGACCCCGACTGGATCCTCAATCCCGGGGTCCTGCTGGACCCCGCAAACTGACGAGGCCAGTGAAGGAGGGGGTTCAGGCTGCCGTTATCGGCCGGGTCGCCGAAGGCACTCGCTAGCCTTCCCTGCCGGCCTCGGAACCCCTCGCAACGGGGTTCGGCCGCGACCTCCCCGATGGAGTCCAGCACCGTGACATCCGCCCCTCCGGAGCTCCCGCACCGCTCCCCCCTCAGGGCCGCCATAAAGACGGCCCGCCCCCAGGAGTGGGTCAAGAACGTCCTCGTCTTCGCCAGCCTCCTCTTCTCGGGTCAGGTGGACGATCCCTGGGCGGTCGGTCAAGCGGTGCTCACCTTCATCGCCTTCTGTGCGATCTCGAGCGCCGGCTACTTCGTAAATGACTTGAACGACGTCGAGCTCGATCGCCAGCACCCGCAGAAGCGGTTCCGTCCGATCGCAGCCGGCCAGCTGGGCGAGGGTGCTGCCGGAGTGATCGCGGTCGTCCTCGCTCTCGGGGCGCTCGCCCTCGCCTTCTTCGCGGTCGGCTGGCAGGTCGGGGTGATCGTCGCCGGTTACGGGGTTATCCAGGTCGCCTACAGCTTCGGCCTCAAGCAGATCGTGATCATCGACGTGATGACCCTCGCCACCCTGTTCATCCTCAGGGTGATTGCCGGTGCCGAGGCGGTCGACACGGTCGCCTCCCAGTGGCTCCTGCTCTGCACCGGCGCCCTCGCCTGCTTCCTCGGTTTCACCAAGCGCCGCCAGGAGGCGGTCTCGGAACTCCACGAGGGCTCCTCCAGTCGCCCGGTGCTCGAGCACTACTCGCTTCCCTTCCTCGACCAGATGGTTGCGATGGTGACCACGGCGACCGTGATCACCTACGCGATCTACACCGTCTACTCGCCGCTGATCGGGAGTCGGATGATGCTGACCATTCCGCCGGTGGTCTACGGGATCTTCCGCTACCTCTACCTGATCTACGACCGCTCGGATGACCGGTCCACCGCTGCGATCGTCGCCGAGGACAAGGGGATGATCGCCGCAGCGGTCACCTTTGCGCTGGCTGCCTTCCTGCTGCTGTACGTCTTCCCCTAGGTCGGTCCCGGGCAGGGGATGGTTCTACTCCTCGACCGGAAGGTCCGAGGCCAGTATCGGTCGGCCGTCGCGCCGGAACTCGATGTCGACGGTCTCATGGGTCCGGTAGGTGCCGAATAGCCCGAGGAACATTGCCGTCCAACGGGCCAGCCCGACCGCTTCCTCCTTGAGGATCGGCCGGGTGAAGACCACGCTGCCCCGCTCGACCCGAAAGTCGGCACCCTCCTCCTGGGGCACACCGTTCACGAAAACGGAGATCGGCCGTTCAGCCCCGGCCGGAAGCCGCACCCTTCGCCCGGCCGCGTAGGAGCCTTCCGGAACCTGGTCAGTCACTTCGAGAGTGCCTCCCGGATCTCCTCGAAGATGCCGGACTCGTCGGTTGCCTCGACCTGCTTCCGGGCAACTCCCCCGATGAACCCGACCAGGCTGTTGTCGCCCTGAATGTCGAGACCGGCCGTCGGCGGCCGGATCAGACCCTTGCCCGATATCTCGATCCGCGCCCTGACCAGCTCCGAGGGTTCGTACTCCCGGAATGCCCTGGCACCTCCGACCGGCCCCTCCGCGAGGATCTCGTCGGTCTGGCGCCTGGCCTCGGCCAGGGCCGAATCGAGTTCGTCGAAACCCTTCCTCTGGACGGTCGATCCGTTCCGGACCGTCAGCTTCCAGGCGGCCAAGCCGACCGACCTCAGCCCGGGCGGGTTGCCGGCGGCCCCTCGATCCGGTCCGACCCAGACCTTTCGCCGAGCGGTACGTAGTCGGCATCGGTCAGGCCGGTGTAGATCTGGCGCGGGCGGGAGATTTTCTTGTCGGGGTCATCCGACATCTCGAGCCACTGGGCGACCCAGCCAGCCGTCCGGGGGATGGCGAAGATGACCGTGAACATCTCCGGCGGGATCCCGAGCGCCTCGTAGATGATCCCCGAGTAGAAGTCACCGTTCGGGTAGAGCTTTCGCGAGGTGAAGTAGTCGTCGTCGAGTGCTCGCTTCTCGAGTTCGGTCGCGATCTCGACCAGGGGGTTGTACTCGGTCGCCTCGAAGACGTCGTCGGCGTGGCTCTTGATGATCCGCGCCCTCGGGTCGTAGTTCTTGTAGACCCGGTGGCCGAAGCCCATCAGCCGTTCCTCCTGGTTCTTCACACCCTCCAGGAATGCCGGAATCTCCTCGACCGAGCCGATCCTCCTCAGCATCTTGAGGACGGCTTCGTTGGCCCCGCCGTGGAGGGGGCCGTAGAGGGCGGCAACCCCGGCCGCGATCGCCGAGTACGGATCGACCCCGGAAGATCCGACGTCCCTCACCGCGCTGGTCGAGCAGTTCTGTTCGTGGTCGGCGTGGAGGATGAACAGGACGTCGAGTGCCTTGGCCAGCCTCGGGTCGGGCTCGTACTTCGCCTCGGTCATCTTGAACAGCATCGAGAGGAAGTTCTCCGGATAGGAGAGGTCGTTGTCCGGGTAGACGTAGGGCAGCCCCATGTTGTGGCGATACGAGAAGGCCGCCAGGGTCGGGATCTTGGCGATCAGCCGGATCGTCGCCAGGTAGCGCTCGATCTGGTCGTCGGTGTTCTTCGAGTCCGGATAGAAGGTCGACAGGGCCCCGACCGTGGCCAGCAGCATCCCCATCGGGTGGGCGTCGTACCGGAAGCCCTCGAGGAATTTCTTGATGTCCTCGTGGACGAAGGTATGGGTGGTCACGTCGAAGACCCAGTCCTCGAGCTGGGCCCGGGTCGGCAGGTTGCCGAAGACCAGCAGGTAGGCCACCTCGAGGAAGGTCGAGTGCTCGCAGAGCTGCTCGATCGGGATTCCCCTGTGCTGGAGGATCCCCGCATCGCCATCTATATAAGTGATCGCCGACCTGCAGGCCGCCGTGTTGGTGAAGGCCGGGTCGAAGGACATCATCCCGAAGTCGTCTTCCTCGACCTTGATCTGGCGGAGGTCGAGCGCCCGGATCGAGTCCTCGGTGATCGGCACCTCGTAGGTCTGGCCGGTCCGGTTGTCGGTGACAGTCAGGCTCTCGCCAGTCGTGCCCTGCTTCGCTTCATCGTCGGCCATCATCCTCGTCCTCTCTCGTCCATTCGGCCCGATTATCGCACCACGGGCCGGGCGCGGTACCCGCCGGGCGGGGCCGTGCAGATCAGAGCCCGGTCATGTTCCGGAGTTCGGCCAGCCGCGCCTCGACCTCGTCGCGTTCGAGTTCGGACACCCGCTCGCAACCGAACTTCTCGACGTTGAAGGAGGCGAGCACCGTTCCGTACCCCATCGCCAGTCGGAGGTCGGCCTCGTCCGGCGTTCCACCAACCCCGTCCAAGTATCCGAGGAAGCCTCCGGCGAAGCTGTCGCCGGCGCCGGTCGGGTCGCGGACGTCCTCGAGCGGGAAGCCGGGCACGGCGAAGAAGCCGTCCTGCGTGAACAGGGCGGCGCCGTACTCACCGAGTTTCGTCACAACCGTTCGGGGCCCCATCTCGATCACAGCCCGCGCCGCGCGGGCGAGGTTCGGCTCGCCGCTCAGCTGACGTACCTCGGCATCGTTGACCAGGACGCAGTCGACTTCCCCGATCGCTCCCACCAGCTCGTCCCTGGCCGACTCGATCCAGAGGTTCATCGAGTCGAGTGCGGCCAGCCCGGCGTCACGGCACTGTGCCCGGACCCGGCGCTGGACTTCGGGCTGGATGTTGGCGAGGAAGAGGGTGCTCGCGGCAGCCGAGGCCGGCGAAAGCTCAGGATCAAAGTCACCGAAGACGTTGAGCGCGGTCTCCTCGGTGGTCGCCGTGTTGAGGTCGAATCCGTAGGAGCCTCGCCAGAAGAAGGTCTCCCCGCCCTCGACCTGGACGATGTCGGCGGTCTCGACCCCGCGGCCTTCGAGCAGGCTGAACTCCGGCTGGCCGAAGTCGTCACCGACCGGACCGACGATACGAACGTCGGTGAAGAAGCTCGCGGCCAGGGAGAAGTGGACTGCCGATCCGCCGAGCATCCGTTCGCGCTCCCCGAACGGGGTCTTGACGGAGTCGAATGCGATCGAGCCGACGACGGTGAGTGACAAGCGGATCCTCCGGTTTCCCTGGTCTGGAACCTCGTGGGGACGGGCGCATCCTAAGGCCGAGGCAGCGGCCCGCGAGGCGAGGCTGTCACGATGGATCGGTGCAGGCAATCCAGATCAGGGAGTTCGGCGGCCCGGAGACGCTCGAACGGGTCGACCTCCCCGAGCCGGTCGCCGGGCCAGGAGAGGTTCTGGTCGAGGTGGTCCGGGTCGGTATCAACTTCGCCGATACCCATGCGACCCACGACCGTTACCTGGCTCGTCAGGAGCTACCCCTGGTGCCTGGCCTCGAGTTCACCGGGGTGACTGCGGACGGTCGCCGGGTGGCCGGGCTCGTCCCGAGCGGGGCTTATGCCCAGTCGATCGCGGTCGACGAGGACCGGCTGGTCCCGATCCCGGACGGAGTCGATGACGACACGGCGGCGGCCCTGCTTGTCCAGGGCCTGACCGCCGATGCGATCCTCCGGATCTCGGCCAACCTTCGCCAGGGCGAATCCGTGGTGGTCAACGCAGCAGCTGGAGGTACCGGAAGCCTCTGCCTGCAGCTGGCCCGACAGATTGGTGTCGGCCGGGTAATCGGCCTTGCCTCCTCTGACGAAAAGAGGGAGCTGGTCGAGCGACTCGGTGCCGACGTCGCCCTCGACTCCCGGGCGGATGATCTGGCCGGGTCGGTCATCGAGGCAAATGACGGCCGACCGGTCGACGTCGTGCTCGAGATGGCTGGCGGAAAGGCCTTCGATCAGTTGCTCGATGCGGTCGCGCCCTTCGGGCGGCTCGTCACCTTCGGGATCGCTTCGGGCGAGCCCAACACCGTCCGCACCCAGGACCTGATGCGTACCAGCAGGACCGTCTCCGGGTTCTGGATCAACCACCTCTTCGAGCGTCCCGGGTTGGTCCGTGACGGCCTCGAGCGGGTCATGTCGGCAGCCTCTTCCGGAGAGCTCGAGACGGTGATCGGTGGCGTCCGTCCACTTTCAGAGGCCCGCCAGGTGCACGAAGAGATGGCCTCCCGTCGTACGGTAGGGAAGATGCTGCTCGACCCGAAAGCCTCATGACCGAGACCGCCGTCACATCCTTCGATGGGTTGGGCCTCGAACCGGACCTGCTCCAGGCGATCAAGGAGATCGGTTTCGAGGAGCCGAGCCCGATCCAGGCCGAGTCGATCCCGCCGCTGATCGAGGGATACGACGTGATCGGACAGGCCCAGACGGGAACCGGAAAGACGGCCGCCTTCGGCCTGCCGATGCTCCAGTACCTCGATCCCGACAACGATGAGGTCCAGGCGGTCGTCCTGACCCCGACCCGGGAGCTCTGCATCCAAGTGACCCAGGCCCTTCGCTCCTATGCCGAGCACCTCGACATCGAGATCGTTGCCGTCTTCGGCGGCGCACCGATAAAGGGCCAGCAGGCCCAGCTTCGGGCAGGTGCCCAGGTCGTGGTCGCAACGGTGGGCCGGATGATGGACCTGATCTCCCGACAGTCGCTGGTCCTGACCGCCGCCCGGTTCGTCGTCCTCGACGAGGCCGACGAGATGCTCGACCTCGGGTTCATCGAAGACGTCGAGAAGATCCTGAGGATGTGCCCATCCGGCCGCCAGACGGCACTCTTCTCGGCGACCATGCCGCCGCCGATCAAGGCCCTCGCCGAGAACTACATGTACGACCCGGTGACGATCAAGATCACCCCACGGAAGCTCACCGTGGACTCGGTCAGCCAGGCCTACGTCGAGGTTCCCGCGAAGAAGAAGCAGGAAAAGCTCGCAGAGATCCTCGAGGCGGAACGACCGGAGCAGGCGATCATCTTCTGCCGGACGAAGATCGGGGCGAGTCGACTCGACCGCGACCTGAGGAACCGGGGGATGAGCGTCAAGGCCCTCCACGGTGACATGAGCCAGGGTGCCCGGGACGGAGTGATGATCTCCTTCAAGGACGGCCGGGTTCCGCTCCTGGTCGCGACCGACATCGCGGCCCGCGGACTCGACATCGAGCACGTGACCCACATCATCAACTACGACCTGCCGAACTCCTCGGAGACCTACGTGCACCGCATCGGCCGCACCGGAAGGGCCGGCCGCACCGGAAGGGCGATCACCTTCGCCACCCCGGACCAGCTACCCGACCTCAAGCAGATAGAGAAGGATGCGGCAACGACGATCACCACCTGGGAGACGCCCGAGGAGCGGATCGAGCACGCACGGCCACCCCGGAGGAGGGAACGGAAGGGCAGGAAGCCGGCCAGCCTCGACGGAGATGGGGTCGAGGATCGGAACAGCGGGACGGAGGCCGAAGACAACGGTTCCGGGCCATCCGATTCGGGCGCCGAGATCACCAAGCTCTACGTCAACCGCGGCAGGAAGAGCGGAATAGGCGAGGACGACCTGCGCTGGGCGCTCAAGGAGGGAGCCGTGCTGAGCGATGACCAGATCGCAAGCGTCAAGGTGCTCGACAGGTTTGCCTTCGTCGAGGTCGCCTCAGATACCGCAGAGCAGACGGTCGAAAGGCTCGATGGCTCCCGCTTGAAGGGAGCCGATATCAGGGTCGAAGTAGCTCGCCGGTAAGGCCCTCGATCGTTTCCAGCAGGTAGTCGAAGTCGAAAGGCTTCGTCGTGAAGGCATCGGTGAGTGGCGGTTGCTCGCCCTCTGCGGGCACCAGGCCCGCGCTGAAGCCGATGATCGGCAGCTCGGGCCACCGCTCCCGGATTTCGGCAGTGGTCTCGGGGCCGTCGAGCCCGGGCATCATCCAGTCGACCAGGGCGAGGTCGATGCCCACCTCCACCTCTCGGTCGATCGCCTCGATCAGCTCGATTCCGTTTGCCGCCTCGACCACCTCGTGACCTGAACCTTCGAGTCGCCGCTTCAGCAGGAGCCTGATCGGGGGCGAGTCGTCGGCTACCGCGATCCTCGCCATCGCTGGTTCCTCAGGCCGGTCCAGGCTCGTAGGAGGGCCTGGCGGCGGCCCGATCGATCGGCAGCCGAATCTCGATCCGGGTTCCCCGACCCTTCGCGCTCGAAACCAGGATCCGCCCTCGGTGGAGCTGGACGAGGCGTTTGGTCATCGAGAGCCCGATACCGGCACCGCTCATCGCGGCCGGGTCCTGGGGCCCGCCACTCCGAAAGGAGCGAAAGGCCTCATCCGGATCGTCGAACGGCAGCCCGGGCCCGTCGTCCGACACCGCGATCACCACCTCACCGGCTTCGGGGTCGGTTTGGCAGGAGACCTCGATTCGGGTGCCTTCCGGGCAGTGGGCGTAGGCATTGCGGACCAGGTTGGTCACCACCTGATGGAGCCTGCCCCGATCGGCCTCGATCGATGGGATGTCTTCCTCGACCACGAGGACGAGCGTCTGACCCTTCTTCGAGATCGCCGGTTCGAGGGAACGGGCAGCGTCGGAGGTGACCTGGCCGACCTCGACCCGGTCCAGGGCGAGGGGGAGTTCGCCGAAACTGTTCCTGGTCATGTCGAAGACGTCCCCGACCAGCCTGTCGAGGTACTGGGCGTTCTGTTCGATCATCGTCAGGGCTTCCAGCTGGCCTTCGGTCAGGTTCTTCCTCTCCTCACCGAGGATCTCAGCGAAGCCAACGATCGCAGTCAACGGCGAACGGAGTTCGTGGGCGGCACCGGCGAGGAAGGCGATTCTCCGTTCATGCATGTCTTCGGAGATGTCGGGGTCCCAGAGGTAGAGCAGCAGATTCCCGCCATCGAGTTCCTGCGGGTGCATCAGCCAGTAGAGCTCCGGTCCGCCCTGTTGGGCGGGCGCCAGGACCCGTTCCCGGTTGAACAGGAGGCGGTCGACCTTCTGCTCTTCGGAAAGTCGGTCGAGAAGGGGCCTGATCGGTTCGCCCGGGGTCAGGTCGGGGGCGAGATTCCTTGCGGCGGAGTTCCCCCAGATGACCTCGAGATCGGGCGAGAGGACGATCATTCCCCCGACCTGGGTATTGAGGACCTCGAGCGCCGTCGCTGCGGGCGGGACCTCGTCGATGTCGACCTCCGTGCCTGCCACTCCCTCGTTGACTCTAGCGAGCAGTCTCGAGTCGATCCCGCCGCCGACCCGAGGGCCTGTCGTGGTCCCCTAGTGTTGGCGCCGATGGCGCTCGAGGAAGAGGCGATTACACGCGGTCCGGTCGGGGAATGGCTCGAGGAGCGGCTCCCCCAGGCGGCACCCCCCTTCGACTACCAGGTGATCCAGGGGGGGCTCTCGAACCTGACCTTCCTGGTCACCGACGGCGTCGGTCGGCGCTGGGTTCTCCGCAGGCCGCCACTTGGCAAGGCGCTCGGCACGGCCCACGACATGGGACGCGAGGTCAAGGTCGTCTCGGCGCTCGGTGAGACCACGGTCCCGGTCCCACCGGTGGTGGGCTACTGCGAGGACGAGACGGTCACCGGTGCCCCTTTCTACGTGATGGACTTCGTCGAGGGAATGGTCCTGAGGACCCCCGAACAGGCGGCCGCCTACCCGGAGGCCGCCGCCCGCCGGGCGATCGGGGAGGACCTGATCGACTGTCTCGTTTCGATCCACGAGGTCGATCCCGACGACGTGGGACTCGGTGACCTCGGTCGTCGGGACGGTTACGTCGAGCGGCAGCTGACAAGGTGGTCCGGCCAGTGGGAGAAGTCGAAGACCCGGGAGCTGCCGGCCATCGATGAGGTCCACCGGAGGCTCACTGCCTCGGTCCCCGAGCAGGTCGAGACGACGATCGTCCATGGCGACTACCGACTCGACAACGTGATCTTCGATACCGAAGGAAAGGTCGGGGCGGTG
>CAITDZ010000132.1 GCA_903891285.1 uncultured Solirubrobacterales bacterium | reverse complement strand
GCACGGCTTGCCCCGTCCCGGCCACTGGTCGGGATCCACGTCTTCAATCCCGTGACCGGCATGGAGCTGGTCGAGGTCTCCGTTCCGGCTGGAACGCCCGAGGAGGTCGCCTCGAGGGCGCAGAGGTGGTGACTTTCGATCGGGAAGACACCGATTCGGGTTCCGGACACCCCCGGATTCGTGGTCAACAGGCTGCTCTTTCCTTACCTGTTCGAGGCCGTCCGCCTGTTGGAGAGGACGGCCCTTGCACCGAAGGACGTGGACACCTGCATGCGGCTCGGCCTCGGGTATCCGATGGGTCCACTGGCCCTGCTCGACCTGATCGGCCTCGATGTCGCGGCCGCGATCGGTGAAGCGCTCGCAGCCGAGACCGGCAACCCGGAGCATGCCCCACCCGGGGCGATCACCGAGAGGGTCGGCCGCGGGGATCTGGGCCGGAAGTCCGGTCGGGGCTTCTACGTCTACGACGCCTGAGTCCGAGTCAGACCAGCGCGTCGATCTTCGCGGCGAGCTCGAAGTCGGCCGCGGTCAGACCTCCTTCGGAGTGGGTCGAGACCGTGACCACGACCTCGTTCCAGGAGATCGCCACGTCGGGATGGTGGGCAAGCTCCTCGGCGGGTGCGACCAGTCGGTCCACGAATCCGACCGACTCGACGAAGTCGGTGAACCTGAAGGTCCTCGTTATCGCCGCTCCGTCCTGTCGCCACCCGTCGCTGACAGTGCCGAGCGCTTCCTGGATCTCGTTCTCGTTCAAGAGTGTCATCACCCCTCCTTGCCGAAGTTGTCTTCAACCCTAGCCAGCCGACCATCAACGAGGCCGGGAGGTGCGATCCACCGGCGAGGCCGACGATCACCCCCGGTGGGGGAGGCTCGGAGACGGCCACCGCGCCGACAGCCGCAGCCAGTGCGATCGCAGCGAAGGAGCCGTACTCGACCAGCGCCGGCGAGCTGCCCAGTCTGCCCCGTTCTCCGGCGATGACGATCAGGCCACACAGGACCCCGCCGGCCAACCCGCCGAGGTGTCCCCCGATGCTGATTCCCGAGACGGTGAAGGTCAAGAGGAGATTGATCCCGAGAATCACCCCGATCTCCCGGGCGATGTGGTTGAGGCCTCGGCCCCTGGCGATCACGAAGGTCGCACCGAAGATGCCGAAGACGGCCCCGGAGGCCCCAACCGTATTGACCAGGCTCCCCGAGAGGAGGAGGGCTCCGAACGAGCCGGCGAGCATCGAGGCGAAGTAGATCGAGACGAACCTCGGGGTTCCGATCGAAGGCTCGAGGATCCGGCCGAGGAAGAACAGGGCGATCATGTTGAAGGCGAGGTGGAAGATCGATACGTGGAGGAACCCACTGGTAATCAGCCGGTACCACTGGCCGTCGGCGACGAAGATCCCCCTCAGGCCGAAGTCGTAGATCGCCGAACTGGACCCGGGGGAAATTCCGCCCGTGCCGGTGGCGATCTCGAAGAGATAGGCAAGGACGCAGAGACCGATCAGGACCTTGGTGGCCGGGTACCCGCCGGCGGCGGCCACCGTCGGCCCCGAAACGACCCTGGTCTTCTCCCGGGAGCACTCGGGACACCGCATCCCGACCGGAGTAGGGGTCATGCAGTCCGGACAGATCGGGCGTCCGCAGCTCGAGCAGGAGACTCCGGTCTCGACTCCCGGGTGGCGGTAGCACTCGGCCATCCCGACCAAGGGTACGGAACGGCTTCCCCCGCCCGGAGGCCGGTGACGCAACAATGGGGGACGTGGACCGCTCTTCCTTCACCCGCCTCCACGCCTCGGTCGCCGGCCTTTTCCTTTCCCTGCTCGGACTCGTGGGCTTCGCAGTGGGATCGGAATTCGCCGAACCGACCCTGACCGAGGAGCTGCTCGGGTTCTACCCGGTGAATGGCTGGGCCGACACCCTCCACCTGGCCACCGGCCTCGCTGCCCTCCTGCTCGCCAGGGCGAGACCGGGGGCCTGGGCCCTGGTCGGTGGATTGCTCTACACCGGACTCGGTATCTGGGGTGTCCTCGCACCAGATGGTCAGCTGTTGGCGGGTCTGCTACCGGCAAGCCGGTCGGTAAACCTGCTCAACCTGCTGGTCGGCCTTACCGGTCTGGCCGCATTCGCGGCCGCACGCCTGCCGGGAGGTCAGACTTCCGGGGTCGGACGGCGGCGTCGGATCCGGAGGGCGCGGCGACGTCGGAGGGATTCCCGTGCCGGGGCCGGATCCGGGACCCGTGGGCTCAAGTCCTGACCTGGCGGGCCGGACCGATCCGCCTGACGGCGGCGACCCACTCGTCGGCCCCGAGCGTTCCGTCAGTCACCGCCGCAAGCCCTGCGATCGCCTGGTTGGGACAGCCGGCTGCGTCGAGGGTCCGGGCGATCGTCCCGATCGACTCGAGTGCCTCCGAGGCCTGGCCGATCGCGCTCCTGATCTCAGTCGCTGAGCTACCTGTCCCGAGGAGCTCTCCGGCCCTCCTGTTCCTGCTACCCGGGGCCATCACCGTCGCCAGGAGGTCTCCGACACCGGCAAGGCCGTTGAAGGTCTCCAGCCGCGCACCCTTGAGCTCGGCGAAGCCGACGCACTCCTTCCAGACTTCAGCGGCGGCGATCCCCGCCGAGTTGAGGCCGTAGGACTCGGCGGTCGCGGCCGCGAGCACGGACACATTCTTGGCTACCCCGGCCATCTCGATCCCGACCATGTCGTCGGATCGCTCGCAGATCAGGCCGGCTCGATCGAAGACGTCACCGAGCTGCATCCGGAAATCGTCGTCCTTCGTCCCGAGCACGAGGGCGGCCGAGCCGGAGGCCGCCTCGCGGGCGTGGGCCGGGCCCCCGAGACAGGCGATTCCACGGACCTTGACCCGGTCCCGCACGTAGTCGGAAGGTATTTCACCGTCCGGGGCAATCAGTCCTTTGGCCAGGAGGAGCATCCCGGCCCGGTCCCCGGTCCTGCCCTGGATCGAGTCGACGACCTCCGGGTATGCCCCGGACGGAACGGCAAGGCAGACGAGATCGACCCCGCCGAGCTCGATCTCGGCCTGGGGACGCACATCGATCCCATCGGGCAGGGTCACGCCCGGCAGGTAGCGCTCGTTCTCCCTCGAGCCGGCGACCAGGTCGGCCTGGGCTGCGGTCCGACAGCCGAGCTGGACCTCGAGTCCGCCCCGGGCGAGGAGTACGGCGACGCTCGTCCCCCAGCTGCCGGCCCCGATCACCGCGGCCCGGCGCATGGGCGGGAGTCCACCGATGTCCTCCCACTGGAGCTCGACGTTCGGCCAGACCCGAGCCACGACGGCGCTCGCCTGGGCCGGGCTCGGATCCTCGGCAAAGGGGAACTCCATCGCTACCCCGACCCGGATCTTCACCTTCCTCGGCCGGATCCTCCAGCCCCGACGGACGTTCTCGGTCCCCGATACGGCGACCGGGAGGACAGGGGCTCCCGTCCTCATCGCGAGGCGACCGACCCCCCGCTTCGGCCTGCCGAGTGACCCCCGCCTGATCCTCGTCCCCTCGGGGAAGATGCAGATCGTCCCGCCCCGCTCGATCACCAGCTCAGCGGTCCGGATCGCATCCTCGTCCGACTCGCCCCTCCTGATCGGGAATGCACCGATCCGGCTGAGGACGAATCCCTGCCATCGCTTCTCGAATAGCTCAACCTTCGCGACGTAGTTCATCGGCTTGCCCCAGGGCAGGCAAGCACCGATCACGAATGGGTCGAGGAAGCTCCGGTGGTTCGCAGCGACGATCGTTCCGCCCTTGATCCGGGCATTCCTCCTGCCCTGTCGGGACAACTGGAAATAGATGACGAAGAACGGCTCGAAGAAGACCCGGACCACCAGGTAGAGGGCCCGGTTGACGCCGTGGCGGCGGGTGTACTCGTGGTAGGCGGCTAGCCGTTCGTCGGTCACGGGAAGTTGGGAGACCTTCGCAGGCGGGGGCCGAAATGATCGACCGGGCCGATGGCGGTGCACCGGTTTATGCCATAACCTTCCGCCGTCAACGTCGTGGACCGGAGGTAGACCGTCGAAATGAAGTCCCGCATCGCTTTCCTGACTGTGCCCGTCCTAAGCCTCGCACTCCTCGCAGGCTGCGCAAGCGATTCGTCCGATTCGAACGGATCGAGCTCGGGGCAGACGGCCTCGCTAGAGGATTGCCAGAAGGGGAAGATCACCACCTACAAGGATGGCGTGATGACGGTGGGTACGGACAGCCCTGCATATCCGCCCTACTTCGAGGACAACGACCCATCCAACGGGAAGGGATTCGAGAGCGCCGTGGCCTACGCGATCGCCGATCGCCTCGGGTTCAACCGCTCGGAGGTCGAGTGGGCCGTTGTCCCGTTCAACGCCTCCTACGCTCCGGGTCCGAAGAAGTTCGACTTCGACGTCAACCAGATCTCGATCACCCCGGCCCGCGAGAAGGCCGTCTCCTTCTCGATCCCGTACTACACGGCCAACCAGGCCGTCCTGGTGACCAAGGACTCCGACATCGGCCAGGTCTCCGGGCTGGACGAGCTTCAGGACCTGACGATCGGGGTACAGGTCGGGACGACCAGCCTTGCCGCGGTCGAGGACGAGATCGACCCGAGCTCGGCGCCCAAGGTCTACGACAACTCCAACGATGTCGTCTCGGCCCTCAAGCAGGGACAGGTGGATGCCGTGGTGGTCGACCTGCCGACTGCGATTTACCTGCGTGACGTCGAGGTTCCGAATTCGGAGGTCGCAGGGCAGTTCGAGGCTCCGGGAGGGGACAAGTGGGGTGCCCTGCTGGCCAAGGATTCAAACTTGACCAAGTGCGTGAATGCCGCGCTTTCGGCGATGAAGGACGACGGAACGCTGGAGGAGATCACCACCCGCTGGATGAGTGACGCGGCCAGCGCACCCGAGCTCAACTGAGGCCGACGCCATCCCCGCACCCGGGGATGGCGGACGGCAGGCCGCCCGGGAGAGGGCGAGGAAGGCAAAGACCCGGCGAGGCCAGGCGATCGCCTTCGCCTCCTCGGTCGTCGTGCTCGGCGGCCTCGCGGTCGCCGTCTTCACCTCGAGTGGCTGGCCCGAGGTCAAGAGCCAGTTCTTCTCGGTCGAGGCCTTCACGGACTCCTTCCCGGGAATCCTCAGCGCCTTCTGGATCGACGTCAAGGTCTTCCTGATCGTCGAGGTGGTGGTCCTCATACTCGGCCTGTTCGTCGCGGTGGTCAGGACGAGCACCAACCCGGCGCTCTTTCCGTTCAGGGTCCTCGGGGCCGTCTACTGCGACGTCTTCCGGGGCATCCCGGTCGTGCTGTTGATCTACCTCTTCGGCTTCGGGATCCCGGCCCTCGCCCTCCAGGGAGTCCCGACCGACCCGCTGATCCTCGGTTCGATCGCCCTCGCCCTGGCCTACGGCTCCTACGTAGCTGAGGTTTTCCGGGCAGGGATCCTCTCGATCCACCGGACCCAGTTCGAGTCGGGCCTTGCAATCGGCCTGAACCGCCTCCAGACGCTCCGCCACGTCGTCCTGCCTCAAGCCGTCAGGAGGGTGCGACCGCCCCTCCTCAACGACTTCATCGCTCTCCAGAAGGACGTCGCCCTTCTGGCAGTGGTCGGAGTCATCGAGGCCTATCGCCAGGCCCAGATCGATGCCGCGGCGACCTTCAACTACACCCCCCTGGTTGCCGCGGCCCTGCTCTACCTCGCCGTGACCATCCCGATGGCGAGGCTGCTCGACTACATCTCCCGACCGGATGACCCCAGCCGCGGGATGGCCAAATGACCGACGACGGCCTCGAAACTGCCGATGGCGCGGGGGTAATCGACGTCCTCTCGGTGACCAAGGCATTCGGTGAGCTGGAAGTCCTCAAGGGCATCGACCTGACGGTCGGGGAGCACGAGGCAGTCGCCCTGATCGGGGCTTCGGGTTCGGGAAAGTCGACCCTGCTTCGGTGCGTCGACCTGCTCGAGGAAGTCGATGGAGGCGACATCCTCCTCGACGGCGAGGTAATCACCGATCCTTCGGTCGATCCGGTGGCCGTCCGGAAGAAGCTCGGGTTCGTATTCCAGGCGTTCAACCTCTTCCCCCACCTCGACGTACTCGAGAACATCACCCTCGGGGCAGTTCAGAGCGGCCAGATGAAGCGGAAAGAGGCCGAGGAAAGAGGGCGTGAGCTGCTTGCCAGGTTCGGCCTAGGGGATCGCGAGAAGGAGAAGCCCGACCGGCTCTCCGGCGGGCAGCAGCAACGGGTCGCCCTGATCCGTGCTTTCGCCCCGAACCCCCGTGCCCTCCTGCTCGACGAGGTGACCAGCGCCCTCGACCCGGAGCTGGTCGGCGAAGTGCTGGAGCTCGTCCGGGAACTCAAGGCAGAGGGCATGACGATGCTGATCGCGACCCACGAGATGGGGTTTGCCCGGGAGGTTGCCGATCGGGTCGCCTTCCTCGAGGGTGGTCGCCTGCTCGAGGTCGGAGCGGCAGCCACGGTGATCGACTCGCCCTCGGAGCCCGAGACCCGCAGGTTCCTCGGCCGACTTCACCAGGGCGGCCTGGCCTAACCGGAGTCGAGGTTTCCGGCGCGCTGACTCTCGATGTGCCGCTCCACCTGCTCGGCAGGTGGAGGAAGCTCCCAGATTCCAAGGGCACTGAGACCCTGGTGCAGGGGCGTATTCCTAACGCATGCCCCGGGTGGATCGATCGAGCTGAGCAGCAACGGAGGGAAGATCACGTAGGTCCAGTGCTCCTCGACCACCACCCTGCCCGGTCGGGTCCGATCGGGATCGAGACATATCTCGTAGACGACACCGGTCGCCGAACCGACCCAAAAGATGAACTGGGCAAGGACGAAGACGAAGGCGAGTAGAACACCCGTTCCGGAAACGATCCTCCCGATCACTGCCTTCCTCCCTCCTCGCAGCCGTCCCTGGCGACCCCGGGCACTACAGGGCGCCGAGTAGCGACAACCATGTTTGCATTCTGCCCCTCACGCAACTGGAATCGTCCAGGAACCCCCTTTCCTGACAACCCGCGCGGCCAGTCGGCCCGTCGGGGCGATTGGGAAGAATTGAGGTCCGATGTCGATGCTCTCGGCCGAAGAGGTAGAGGTCAGCGGGACGACCCTCTCGTTCCGCCAGAGTTCGGGAAGGGGCAACCCGATCGTGATGCTTCATGGCCTCATGGACAGCGCCGAGAGCTGGGATCCCTTCGCCCGCTCCCTTTCGCGTCCCACCTTCTCCTTCGACCTGCCGGGCTTCGGGGAGAGCGAGGTTGCCGGGGACGACCTCGACCTCTGGGCCCACCTCCTGCTCGAAGCCCTGGACGAGCTGGGGGTCGAGACTGCCTACCTGCTCGGCCACTCGCTCGGGGGGGCCCTTGCCACGGCGACGGCAGACCTCTCACCCGGACTGGTGCGGAAACTCCTCCTCATCGCCCCGGCCGGATTCGGCCGACTCCCCCTGGCCCAGATCCTCGGGAGGCCCGAAGTCGAGTTCATCCTCGGCAGGACCGCCCCCGAGGCGATGCGGTTCAGGCCGCTCCTCAACCTCGCCTACCGGGGCTTCTTCTCCTACGCGAGCGACCTGCCCGACGAGCTCCGGGAGCGACTGATCGAGGGTCGGGAGACGATGGTCCCCGGGATCCGCCAGGGAATGCACGTCCTGAGGCGTCTGTCGATCGAGCCCTTCTCGGAGAGCGACTATCGGGGGCCGGTGGCCGTCCTGCTCGGGCGACATGACCACATGGTTCCCTTCAGGCAGACCTCGAACGGGGTCTCGAGGGTCTTCCCCGAGGCCCGGATCACGGAGGTCGACCAGGTCGGTCACCATCCGCAGGCAGAAAAACCGGACCTCACGCTCCGCTGGATCGCCGAGCAGACCGAGTCCAGGATCGTCGAACCGCTGATGCTGGGGAGTCCCTCACCGCTAGCCTGAGTCGGCCAATGGCTGATTTCCTGCTGATCCACGGGGCCTGGCACGGTGGCTGGTGCTGGGGCCGGGTGGTCCCGTTACTCGAAGCTGCCGGGCACCGGACCCATGCCCCGACCCTCTCCGGACTCGAGGAGGATCGAACCGATTCGGTAGAGGGAATCGGGATGGGGACCCACGTCGAGGACGTGCTCCGGGCAGCCTCCGGACTCTCTACTGATCGGCTCATCCTGGTCGGCCACAGCTACGGCGGATTCCCGATTACCGGGGCGGCAGACGTGCTGAGGGATCGGGTCGCCCTCTACGTCTACCTGGATGCCGGGGTGCCGGAGGAGATGGCACCGGGGACGAGCTTCGCCTGGTGTGATGGCAACCCGCCGAAGGAAAGGGAGAAGAGGCTCGAGGCGATCGTCGACCTTGGTCTCGGACCGGTGCTGCCTGCGCCACCGCCGGAGGCATTCGGGGTCGAGTCGGCTGCCGATCGAGGGCTGCTCGCCAATAAGACCAGGCCGATGCCTGCCGGAACCTTCACCGATCGCTTCACCCTCGAGAACGGCGGAACGGACGGGCTGGATCGTGCCTTCGTGCACAGCATCGAGCCGGCCTATGCGCCTCTGGGAAAGACACCAGACCGGATCCAGGCCGACCCGTCCTGGGAGTTCCACGAACTTCGGACTGGCCATGACTCGATGCTGATGGCCCCCGCGGAACTGGCCGACCTGCTCGACGAGCTTTCTGGTGGGTGATCTGGAACCCCAGGGGCCGGTGGGTCCAGTCGCCCGTGACCTCCGTTACTGACTAGCCTTCGCCTTCTTCTTCCAGGCGGCCGCCTGAGAGCCGGCGAGCCTCACCAACGATCCGAGGTTGAGAGTGATGTCGACCTGGTGGAATCCGTACCTCGGCCCCAATGCCTGGCCGAACCGGGGACGGCGATCCCCTGCCGGGCTGACGTCGTTGGCCTGCAGCCAGGTGTGGGTCGCGTTCGAGAGGCACTGGGTCGAATACATGTCGGGCAGGCTGACCCACCAGGTTCCCGGAACGGGGAAGCCCGCGGACGAGAGCGCTGAGGCCACCCTCGCGGTCGGGACGTAGGGGAGCGCGGGACCGCTTGCCCCTGGCGCCAGCCCGTTCGGATTCACGCAGAGGACCCGCATGCCGGGTACCAGCGTGATCCCGAAGAAAGCGTTGAGCGGGGGCGTGGAGGGATAGGTGTTGTAGGCGATCACGCATCCGGTCTGCCTTGCTTGCCTGCAGGCCGGGACCCTCTGGAAGCTTCCCCCGACGTCGCTGGCGTCGGGAACCAGGACCGCCGCTCCGATGATCATTGCCGAGACCAGTTTCTTTCGGACCTTGGCATTCCCGTCGATCTCCTCCTGGACCAGCCGGGTCAGGTTCTTGGCGCCCTGGCTATGTCCGAGCAGGATCACTCCGCGGCCCCGGTTGAACTTCCTGAGGTACTCCCGCCACGCCGCCCGGACGTCCCGGTAGGCGAGCTCGGGGTCCGGGGTCGTGGTCGGGGGGCTCGTACCGAGCATCGAACCGGCCTTCGTCAGCTGCCGATACATCGGTGCGTAGACCTGGCACTTTGCCGAGAACCTCGATGCCTGGTCCTGGGCGACTGCGACCTCCTCCGGCTCGATGGTCAGGTTCGAGTTCCCCGTCGGCTGTGTGCTCACGGTCGGGTAGACGTAGAAACAGTCGATCGGTGGGGCCTTCGGCCTCCTCGGCCTCTCCGCTCTGGTAGTTCCATCGGGGTAGAGGGCCGTGCTCGCCATCGATACGGCACAGGGATTCGACTTCATGCCGGGTTTGCAGAGCCAGACGGTCGCGGCGCTCGACGGCGCCGGAGTGATCACTGATCCGGGCAGGAGCGCAGACACGATGGCGGCCGCCACGGCCGCGATTGCGATTAGACACCGTCGTTTCGTGCGGTTATTCGACACCGCTGCCCTCCTCTCTTCAGCAGGTGACCTGCCGATTCTTCAAAACACCTTACGGCCGGGGGTTGCGGGCGGTCTGGATACTGAAGCCCGCCTCCGGACTCGAACCGGAAACCTCCTGTTTACAAGACAGGTGCTCTAGCCAGTTGAGCTAGGCGGGCGGTCCGGTGATGTTGGCAGGCCGGGACGGCCCGGGAGGCTCAGGCGGCCTCCCGGGTAGCCAGGTGGCGCGAGATCTTCCGCTTGACCCGCTGCAGGGCGTTGTCCACCGTCTTGGTGTCACAGCCCAGCAGCAGGGCCACCTCGTCGTAAGAGCGATCCTCGAGGTAGAAGGCGAGCACGCTGCTCTCCATCTCCGAGAGGCTGCCCTTGAGGCAGTTGACCAGGCTCTTTAGCTCCTCCGAGGAGATCGCCTGGTTGACCGGATCCGCGGCCGACGGGCCCGGGAGTACATCCTCCATCGTCGTCTCCACCTCACCAGTGCCCGACGGGGACTGGGCGAACGAGACGTACTGGTTGAGGGGGGCGTGCTTGTTCCGGGTCGCCGTCTTGACGGCGGTGATTATCTGGCGAGTCACGCAGAGCTCCGCGAAGTTCCGGAAGCTCGACTCCCGGTCATCGCGGAAATCACGAATCGCCTTGAACAGCCCGACCATTCCCTCCTGGATCAGGTCATCCGAGTCGCCTCCGGCCAGGAAGTAGGACGAGGCCTTCATCCGCACGAAGCCCTGGTACCGCCTGACAAGCCGGTCGGTCGCCTCGGCCCTGCCCTGCTTGGCAAGGAAGACGAGTTTTATGTCATCGGGCTCCATCCCGATATTCCTCTTGGTCGGCTGCGCCCTGCGGGCACTGCCATTCGGGGAGTCGCCGCTCGGCGACGGTGCTGCGCTGGCCACTGATTCCTCTCCTCTCGAAGAAGCTCGTGGCGCCACTTACCTCCCCTGGACGCCTTTGTCCTCGAGCCAAGTCTCAGACTAAAGTCGAGGTTGACTCTTTACAGGGGCGGCAGTTTACGGATTCCACAGGACGTGTCAAGTGCGGATCGATGAAGGAACAGCCGAGGGGATATCGAGGAGCTGAGAAATTAGCTCCACAACTGGGATTGACCGCCCTAGGAGGATCAAAGTCAACGCTAGCTGAGCGAGGCTAAACCCTCAATCCAAGGTAGAGATCAAGGGTTTGGAAAGTGACTCCGAAACCGACTCGACTCAGGCTTCGGCGCGCTGTCGGACGGCCTCGAAGAGAAGGGCAGTGGCAGCTGCCGAGACGTTGAGCGAACCCGTCATTCCGCCTTGGGGAATCGAGACGATCCCGTCACAGGCATCGCGGACCCGCGGCCTCAGGCCCTTTCCCTCTGACCCGAGGACGAGGACGGTACCGCCCGAGAGGTCGACCTCCCACGGGGGAACTCCCCCTTCACTGGCTGCACCCCATATCCAGTAGCCGACATCCCGTGCGGAAGCCAGCCAATCGGCGAGATTGCGGACCCTGGCGAGCTCGAGGTGCTCGACCGCTCCAGCCGAGGCCTTGCAGGCTGCCGGGGTGATCGTCGCCGAGCGACGCTCGGGGATCACCACCCCGATCGCGCCGGCCACTTCCGCCGATCGACAGGCGGCACCGAGATTCCTCGGGTCCTGGACCTGGTCGAGGGCGAGAATCAACCCCTTTTTTCGCTCCAGAAGATCGTTTCCATCCCCGTAGCGGTAGGGCTGAACCTCGGCAACCACCCCCTGGTGGTCGGGTGATCCGGCAAGACGCTCCAGCTCGGAGTCCGCTACCTCCGGGGCCCGATGAACCCTCAAGACCTCCCGCCTACCCGACTCGGCTTCGGCAACCGGGCGCCGGCCGTAGACGATCTCGACCTCGGCGCTCAAGTCCGGTTCAGCCTGACCAGTGAAGCCCCGTCCTGGGAATCGCGGACTTCCCAGCCCAACTCGGCGAGTCGATCACGAATACGATCGGCCTGCTCGAAGTCGCCTCCCGCCCGGGCCATCTCCCGCTCCTCGAGGAGCGCCAATGCCTCCCCGTCGACCCCCTCCTCCACCTCGGCAAGGCTTTCCAGGCCCAGCAGGCCCAACATCTCCCGCATCACCGAAGCGGCTCCGGATGCCTCCCCCTGATTGGCCCGTCTCAGGAGCTCGAACAGCTCGGCCAAGGCCTGGGGGGTGTTGAAGTCGTCGGCAAGTGCGTCCCGGAAGCGCTCGAGGGATTCGAGGGACGTCCTGTCTGGCGCCGCTTCGTCCACTCCGGCCTCACGGAAGAAGTTCCGGATCCGTTCATTCCGGGCCACGGCCTCCTCGAGTCCCTCCTCCCCGAAAGCGAGTGGCTGGCGGTAGTGGCCGGAGACCAGGAACGAGACGACGGCCTCGGATCCATAGCGGTGCAGGGCCTCGGAGAG
>CAITDZ010000131.1 GCA_903891285.1 uncultured Solirubrobacterales bacterium | reverse complement strand
CTGCTCGCCCGACTCGGAGTCGGTAAAGGCAACCCGATCGACCCTCAGGCCCGAGGCACTTACTTCGTTCACCTGGGCCCCGTTCAGGCAGATGGCCCCATATCGCTCGGCCTCTTCCAAGGCAGTCAGGAGCAGCCGGACGTCGTCGGTCTGGCAGTCGTAGAAGAGGAAGGCCGAGTCGGGACTGCGCCCGGCCAGCGCCGGAGCCATTGCGACCGCCTCTGTGCCGTCGACCGTCCGGTGCCGGTCCGGCGACCAGCCACCCTCGGCCTCGGCGGGACGGCCGAGACGCCTTCGCTCCCCCGGGAGGGGTGGCCCGCCGCCCCGCCTTCCCGAGGCAAGCACGTCGTATGCGTTCAGCCCGAGGCTGATCCTGCGGTCGGGACGGTTGCCATCGAACGAGGGAACGAGGTATGGGGTCGGGTAGACCAGGTGGGGTGCCAGCTTGACCATCAGCTGGCGCTCGACCAAGGCCTCGCGGACCAGACCCAGGTCGAAGTTCTCCAGGTAGCGGAGGCCCCCATGGACCATCTTCGAAGACTTCGAGGAGGTCCCGAAGCCGTAATCCCTTCCCTCGAGGAGGGCGGTCGAGTAGCCGCGTGAGGCGGCATCGAGTGCGACCGCGGCACCGGTGATCCCGCCTCCGATGACGACCACCTCGAAGTGCTGCCCGGCTACGGACTCGAGTGCCTGTTCGCGGGAGATCATCCGATCACCATCTTCCCCGTCTCGCCAGGACGACCACCGCGCCGGCGACCAGGGCCGCGGTACCGAGCCCGATCAGGATCGCCAGGCCGGCCGAAGGGGACGGTCCGGCACTCGAGGCCTCGAGCAGGGCTGCGCTCGGGGCCACAGGGGTGGTCGCGAAAGGAGACCCCTCACCGGGAACGAGCGAGCCATCGTCCGGTACCGGGGTGGTCGAAGGGGCGCCGGCGCCGGGTGCGGTTCCCGTTCCACCATCCCCCGACGCCCCGGATGCCGCTCCGGTTGCCGATCCCGAGCTGCCGCCGCCCGAGTTCCCGCCTGAAGACGAGCCCGAGGTACTGCCGCTCGGTGAACCCGAAGAAGGGGTGACCGGCTGGCGGGCCGGACCCTCGACCGGCAGGCTCCTGCCCGAGAGCGCGACAAAGGCATCGGCCGTGACCCAGACGGACGTCTGATCGCTGTTCGAGGAGTAGTCGATCGCGCCGCTGGAGCGCTGCCTCGCCTCGAGGAAGTCGAGGCCGGTGCGTCCGTTCTCGGTCAGCTTGCCGGGGGAGTAGCCCAACCCGGTGAGGCCCTGGAGGACCATTCCGGTGGACTGGGAATTGACGGTCGGGATCGAGCTGGAGCCGGTGAAGCCGCCCGAGTCCTTCTGGACCCCGGAGAGCCAGGAGAGCGCCCGGTCGGCCCGACTTCCCTGATCGAGTAATTGGAGCACCGTGCCGGTCGAATCGGGGTCCGAGGGCGCCCCGGCGCTCACCCCCCACCCCTGGTTGCCGGAGCCCTGGATCGACTTGAGCCAGTCGACCGTCGAAGAGGCAGCACCGCCCGATCCGCCAGCACGAAGGGCGAGGGCCGCATAGGCGGCGAGGTTCACCTTTCCGCCGAAGGTACGGTCCTTCCGTTGCCTGGTCTCGAGTTCGGCAACCAGGTCACGGTTGCCGAAGGTAGTGGGGTCGACCCGGGCCGCATGGAGGGCGAGGACCGCCAGGGAGATCTCCGCCGAATCGTTTATCTCCTCGGAGTTGGAGGTCAGGTAGCCGATCGGGCTGCGACCGGAACGGCTGACGTCGAAGGGGTTCAAGCCGGCGGCCGCGAACCCGATCGATGCCCGGGCGGTCATCGAGACCGAGGACTCCGAGCCGGGTGATGCGCCGAAGCCCCCGTCGTCGTTCTGTCGGCCCTCAAGCCAGGTCCGGGCCTCGCGGGCAGACTCGCTCACCTCGGCCTCTGCCGGCTTCGGGGCGAGCACGACGGTCGAGAGGGAGATGGCGATAAGCAGGACACCGACCGTTCCCGGCAGACGACTCCACTCGAATCGCTCCCTGAAGCGCCTGAGTGCGGCGACCATTGCCGGTCCGGCCACCAGGGCGAACAGGACGTTTCCACCTATATGTGCAAGGTCGAACGGAATCGATCTCACCTGTAAGGCAAGGTAGCGATCGAGCGACACCTCCCCTCCGAATCCGACCAGGAACTGCAAGTTCATCCACATCCCGAACAGCAGGCCGGCGAGTCCACAGGCGATCGCGAGCTGGATCCGGCCGGCCCGCCCGGCCGTAAGGCGCCAGAGGGCAGCGCCGGCGACGCCGGTCATCCCCCAGGCGACCATCTGCCACGGCGTCCAGACGCCCTGGCCGAGCCAGAAGTTGGAGACCAGGCCGCCGAGGGCACCGACCGCAAAGCCCGGAGCGGGCCCGAGGACGTACCCGGCGATCAGGACGATGTCGGTCGTGGCGACCACGTTCGGCAGGGGGGCGAGGAGGATCCGGCCGACCACGGCCAGGGCGGCCAGCAGGGCGACCAGGGCGACCACCTGCGAGGGGGGGCGACTCCGTTCGTACCAGAGGAGCCCGGTGCCGATCACCAGAAGGACGAGCACGAGGGTGGCGACCTGCCAGTTCAACCCGATCGCTCCCCACCGAGCATCTCGCCCAGGAGCGATGCCCCCTGGTCGACTCCGATGACCCCGTCGATCCCGAAGATCCTGGCAACTTCGGTCGTGAAGTACCAGCCGCCCGAGAGGACCTCGGTCGCCGGACCGTCGGCAATCACCTCGCCCTGGCCGAGGAGAACCACCCGGTCGGCGAAGGTTGCAGCGAACTCGACGTCGTGAGTCGCTATCACGACCGCTGCCCCCCGACGGGCGAGCTCGCGGGCGAGGTCGGCCAGCCGGTCCTTGAGGCCTCGATCCATTCCCCGGGTCGGTTCGTCGAGTGCGACCAGGTCGGGCAGGGCTTCCGCCCCCATCCGGCCGGCCAGGGCGATCGCCAGCGCTACCCTCTGGCGCTGGCCTCCCGAGAGATCCCGTGGGTGGGACCCCGGGTCGCCATCGAACCCGACCGCAGCAAGGGCCGCCTCGCCGTCGCTCCCGGGCAACTCCTCCCGTACGGAGTCCCTGACGAGATAGTCCGAGGGATCCTGGGTCAGGAGCGCTACTCCGCCGCGGGCCTCTATCCGACCGGCGACCGGATCGAGCAACCCGGCAGCCGCCTTCAGCAAGGTCGACTTGCCGGCCCCGTTCCTGCCCATCAGGGCGACCGTCTCGCCAGGGTCGATCGAGAGGTCGACCGCGCGAAGCGCCTCGACCACCTCCACCCCGTCGTCGAGCTCTACCCAGAGGCCCTCGCACCTGAGCGCCCTGCCGTTGCCGGGAGGCGGGGTAGCGGATCCGGCCGGGGCCGATTCGGTGACCTCCCCCAGGGCCGCCAGCTCCGAGCGCGCCTCCCTGACGCCCACCGGCAGCTGGGTGGCCCCGACCCTCGAGAAAACCCGGGCCGCCGGGGTCGCGAGGCTCGGGTCGGTTGCGATCGCGAATTCCTGGAACCCGGCCGGGGACCCGTCGAAGGCAACCGACCCCTGATCGAGGACGACCACCCGATCGGCCGAGGGCAGGCAGCGCTCGAGTCGGTGCTCGGAGAGGAGGATGCTCACCCCCCACTCCTCGTTCAACCGCCTGAGCAGTCCGATCAGCTCGTCGCCCGATACCGGGTCGAGCTGGGAGGTCGGCTCGTCCAGGAGGAGGAGCTCGGGCCGGGTCACCAGGGCTGCCGCGAGGGCGACGCGCTGGAGCTCACCACCAGAGAGGGTGGCGACCTGTCGGTCGAGCAGGTGCGGGATCCCCAGGGCGAGCGAGACTTCCTCCACGGCCCGTGCCCGGTCGGCCGCTGCCTGGCCCCTGAACCGAAGGGGAAGGTCGAGCTCGGATCGGACAGTCGTCGAGACGACCTGGCTCTCGGGATCCTGGGCCACGAAGCCGACCAGTTCGGCCATCTCGCCGGGGCCGCCATCGGCCGCCGATCGCCCCGAGACCAGCACCGTTCCGCCGATCGCTCCGCCGTGGAAGTGGGGCACCAATCCACACGCTGCCCGGAGCAGGGTCGTCTTGCCCGAACCCGAACCGCCGGCCAGGAGGACGAACTCACCCGGTGACAGTTCGAGCGACACGCCTTCGAGCGCAGGAGAGTCCGACCGGGAGTAGGAATAGGTGAGCTCCTCGACCACCAGTGGGGCGGACGACGCGCCAGTCCTAGCGAACGCGGGCACGAGCCCTCCTCCCCCCCGGCCAGGTGGCAAACCCCGCCACGAGCAGGGCGATAGCGGCGGCGAGGGTCGGTGGACCGACCTCCCAGTCCACCCGGGGGTAGGCGACGAGCGATCCGTCGCCGAAGAGGAGTGCCACGAGGACCGCCCCGAGCAAGACGAGCCCGAGAACCGTGAAGCGTCGGTCATACCGGGATGGCGTGCGAAGTGGCTCCGAAGGACCGGCCTCCAGCGAATAACCACGGAGCTCCAGCGTCGCCGCGACCTCCACCGAACGGTCGAGTGATCCCTCGAGCAGGCGACGAGCCATCGCCGCCCGAGTGACCGGACTCGCGGCCGGACCCCGGAGCCCGGCTGCATCCTTCAGCCGCACCCGATCTGCAGCCGCGAGCGGAAGAAACCTGGAAACGAGCGTCGCAGTCAAAGCCGATCGGCCAGCGACCCGATGCATTCGGGCCAGGATCCGATCGGGATCGACGGCTGCCGACCAGACGCCGGCGACCACCATCACGGCGACCGCCCTCAGGCCAGTCATCGCGCCGGCAGCGACGGCCTCGGCGGTCACCTGCACCTGACCGAGACCGGGCCACTCCCCCAGCCTCGCGAGGACGGTTGCACCCCGGTCGGAAGCGACCGCGTTGACCAGGGTCAGGACGACGGCGATCCCGAACCCCAGACCTAGCGAGAAGCGAACTGCCCTCCCGACGCCCGCGCCGATGCCGGCGATCGCCGCCCCGGCGGCGGCCGCGAGGGCGATCAGTGGCTCGGGGGCGAAGAGGCCGGCGAGCAGGAATCCCCCCAGGTAGGCCGACGCAGCGAGCGGACCGGCCGACTGGAGCGGTCCCTTCCTGGGTACGTAGGCAAGCGGGGATCTCGCGGGGCCGTTCACCCATTACCCCCAAGTCGTTCGGTCGGGAGCCGGACCGCCTCGCCGTCCACGGCTGCCACTGCGTAGGAGTGAGCGAGCCGGTCCGGTTCGAGCAGGCGGGCGGCATTCCTCACCCCGGTCCGGTCCGTCCCGGTTACGAACCAGGTCGGAGGTTCCCCGGTGCCGCCGGTGGAGGCAACCAGCCCGGCCCCTCTCCGCTCGGAGACCACGATCCGTCCCGACCGGTCGAATAGCTCCAGGGTCCCTTCCGGATCCCGGAAACGGGCAAAGACACCGCTACGTGATGTGGGGTCACCGAGCACGCGGTGCTCCTCTCCGAGGCGCCCGAACTCCCCGACCACGACCTCGATCGCAGCCCTGCCGCCCGAGCTTCCCCCCAGGACCACCCCGTCGTCCTCCAGGCCCGAACGCACCAGCCCGCACGTGGTTCGGTCCGACTCACAGACCAGGCGAACCGGCCATTCGGTCCCGCGATAGCCCCCGGTGAGCGGGGCCGGGTAGGAGCCGACGACGGAGCCGACGTACATCACCTCGCCCCACTCCCGGTAGTCCCACCAGACCCGCTCACCGGCCGAGAGCAGGAAATCGGCCCCTCCCACCTCGGACTCGATCCCGTTGACGAAGAAGAACCAGTCGGTCGGTCGGCCGTCGGTCCGGGAGTCGAGGCCGGCGATCCCGTCGACGAACCCACCGCCATAAGAAGTCTCGACCGGGAGCTCCGACTCGAGCGCCCGGAGTACGGTGGTGGACGGACCCACCCCATCGACATCGAAGCTCGCGACCTCGGACCTGCCGAAGTCCCTGGTCACCAGAACCTCGGCCGAGCCCGAGCCCTCTCCCGGCCCGAGCCCGAAGCCGCATCCGGCAAGGGCCGGTACGCAGGTCAGGAGGAGGGCCCCGACCGCAATCCGGAAGGGATCAGGAGCCGTTTTCCACCTCCACCCTGTTCGAGGGAATGTGGCCCGGGAGCCTGGCGACCAAGGCTTCCGGTCCGTTGCCTCCGGTCGGAACGCGAACCGACACCCGACCACTCCGGTCGGTGGTCCCGACCTGCCTGCCCCCGAGGTAGACCTTCGCACCCCCGGCGGGACTGGACTTGCCTTCGCTGGTCAGGGCCCTGACCTTCACTCGGAGCGCCGAGCGACCTGGGGAATCCGCGGCGCTCAGCCTGAGCTCATCCGGCATCGGCTTCTCGTAGGAGCGGTCGAGGTACCAGAGGACCCGATCGCCGCGCCCCAGCTTCGTCGTATCGCCGCCGGTGGTCGCAAGCTTTCCGTTCACCTTCAGGGCCCACCACTGCTTCCCGGTGGCGACGGCCGAACCGACTCCGCAGAGTCCGATGCCGAAGTCGAAGGCTCCCGAAAGCAGCAGCGGGTCGAGCCTCGAGGCCCTTCGACTGAGGTCGACCAGGGCGCCGAGGGCGGTGGCACCCGGGACTCGCTTCCTGTCGTCGGTGGGCTTTCCACCAAGGCAGGTCGCCCGCCTCGAGGTCTCGACGGTTGTCGTCCCGGTCCTGACGCTCCGTTGGGCGAGGATCTCGCCCCGGAAGGTGACGACCCGAACCTCGACCGGCACCTCCGCGGACGCCAGGGCTCCCGACGACATCAGAAGTCCGGCAGCCGCCACCATCGCGGCGGACGCAACCAGGAACTTGCTCTTCATTTTCTTCCTCTTTCTCCTGGACCTGTGCGCGAGGCCCGTTTTCCAGTGACGCGTCCCAGCGGGTGGCCGGAGGCGTAAAGCCGG
>CAITDZ010000130.1 GCA_903891285.1 uncultured Solirubrobacterales bacterium | reverse complement strand
GTGCCGGGGCCGCTCGTTGTCGTAGGCGAACCCTTCCGGACCCGCCCCCATGGCGAAGGTGCCGCCCTCAGTCTCGAGGAAGTCGAGGCCCCCGCCGGCTGCCTCCGCGGGGGCCGTCTCCTCAGGTGGCTCGGGAAGGGATGGCTCCCACCCGACCCGGCCGAGCTGGACCGTCTGGAGGATGGTCTCGGAGTGCTGGTGCTCGTGACGGAGCACCAGTTCGATGATCTCCTCACTGGGAGGGGTCGGGCCGTCGAGTGCATCGAGGCTCCTTTCCCGTACCTCCTCGAGGTAGGCCCTTGCGGTGTCTGCCCTGAGCCACGGCAGGTCCGGCCTATCGCTCCTGGGGGTCGCCGACGCGTCGTAGACGTCGGCCAGCTCCTCGCGAAGCAGGGGTATCCCGGTCGCGTTGTGGACCAGCCAGAGGTCCTCGAAGGCTGCGATGTGACCGAGGTCCCAGGCGATCGGCGACATGATCGGGTCGATCACCCGGTCGACGTCGGATTCCGAGAGCCCGTCGACCACCGCGAGGGTCCGCTCCCGCGCCTCGGCCAGCAGCTCCGCAGGTGAATCGATCGATCCTCCCTTCATGGCTGAATCAGCACCCATGAGGGCAAGAGTCTGCCGAATGGAGCAGAAAGCCGCCGTCAGCGGGTGGAATCAGGGGGAAGACCGCCCCGATCAGGGTCGGGCTCGAGGCTTAGTGGGCGGTGCAGGGCTCGAACCTGCGGCCCTCTGCGTGTAAAGCAGATGCTCTACCAACTGAGCTAACCGCCCCCGGCCACGGATGATGGCAGGTCCGGGAGGGGTGGGAAGGGCCTCGTCCGTGGCCTGGCGGTAGGCTGGCCGGCATCGATTCGGGGGGCAGCAACATCATCGCCCGGCTCGACGCCCTTCGCGTCTGGCCCTGGCCCCGGCGGGTGCTGATTGCGCTCGGGGCGGCCTATTTCTTCGCCTTCTACGACGTGGTCAACATCGGCGATGCACTCCCCGAGATCGCCAAGCAGTTCGACGTCAGCTCGGCGACCTCGGCCAACGCGATCAGCATCGGGCTGCTCGGGTACGTGGTCGGCTCGCTCGGGGATTCCTTCGTCTCGGACAGGCTCGGAAGGCGCCCGGCCCTCACCCTTTCGGTGGTCCTGGTGGTCGTCGGTGCCTTGATCACAGCCTTCAGCGAGTCGTTCAACATGCTGCTGGTCGGACGGTTCATCTCGGGGATGGGGATCGGCGCCGAGATCGCTTCGGCGGCCGCATACCTGAACGGGGTCTCGCCCTCGCGGGTCCGGGGCCAGGCAGGGTCGAAGGCCGTCTTCTGGGGCTATCTCGGTATCGCAGTGACTCCCTTCATCGCACTCGCGCTCGTCCCCAACTTCACCGATGGCTGGAGGGTGCTCTTCCTGATCGCGGCGGTCGGTGGGCTGATCGTTCTGCCAATGCGAAGGAGGCTCCCCGAGTCTCCCCGTTGGCTGGTCGCCGAGGGAAGGGATGAAGAGGCGCTCAAGCTGGTCGAGGAAGCCGAGCGATATGCAGCCAGCCAGCCAGAGCCGCCGGAACCGCAGGAGCTGAAGCCGGCCGCGAAGCTCCGTCCTTTCAAGGTGACTGCCGTCCTCTTCTTCCTGGTCTGGGTCATCTACTACGTCGCCAACTTCGGCTGGCTGACCCTCGCCCCGACCCTGCTGACCGACCAGGGCTTCACCCTGACCACCAGCCTGACCTTCCTCTGTCTGACGGGGATCGGGTTCGTGGTCGGAG
>CAITDZ010000129.1 GCA_903891285.1 uncultured Solirubrobacterales bacterium | reverse complement strand
GGCTTCGTCGGCTCCGTCTTCCTGATCATGGTCGGTGAGCAGGTCTTCCTCAATGCAGGTCCCCTGCTGATCAGGGGCATCGAAGGCGTCGCAGCGGCCGGGTTCATCTTCAACGTCCTAATGATCGCCAGGGCACCCCTTCAGCTGTTCCAAGCCGTATCGACCAGCATCCTCCCCCACTTGACCGCCCTCCACCACAGTCACGAGCCGGAGTCCGAACGCGAGTTCCACCACTCGGTCAGGATGGTCCTGCTCGCGGTTCTCGGGTTCACCGCTTTCACCGCGGTCGTCGTGGTCATAGCGGGGCCGGAGCTGATGCAGCTCGCCTTCTCGGACAAGTTCACCTATTACCGGTCCGATCTGCTGATCGTCACCGCCGGCATGGGTCTCTACCTGGCTGCGGTGACGGTGAACCAGGCCTGCCTGGCCCAGGGACAGGCGAGGCGAGCCGGGATCCGCTGGATCTCCTGTGCGGTCTTCTTCATCGTCTGGACGCTGCTCCCCGTCATCTCGAATGGCTCGCTCCGGGTCGAGGTCGGGTTCACCTTGACCGCCCTGATCCTGCTGGGTTCCCTCTTCCTGATCTACCGCAGGCCGCGGGAGGTCGAGGCCGACCTCCCGCTCGAGGGAACCCCGGAGCAGATCGAGACGAAGCTGGCCGGATTCGAGGAGGGAGCGCCCTAGACGGCATCCGCCGCGTCGCGGATCGCGACGTATGCGGCAGCGGGATCAGGTGCGCCGAAGATCGCCGACCCCGCAACCAGCAGGTCGGCGCCGGCAGCACTCGCCAGCGGGGCGGTATCGCCGTCGATGCCTCCGTCGACCTCGATGATCGCCCCCGGGGCGACCTCCCGGGCCCGACCGAGCTTGGCGTCCGAACCCTCGATCCAGGCCTGGCCGGCCCAGCCGGGTTCGACCGACATCACGAGGACGAGGTCGACGATCCCACCCACAGCCTCGATCGCGTCGATCGGCGTGTCGGGCTTGACCGAAACCCCGGCCAGGCAGCCCACCCCGTGTATCGCGCCGATCGCACCTTCGAGGTCATCCGTCGCTTCGGCATGGAAGGTGATCGAGTCGGCTCCCGCTTTCGCGAATTCCCCGAACTGACGCTCCGGGGTCTCGATCATGAGGTGCACGTCGACCACCCCGCCCGCCTCGTGGACCTTTTCGGCAATCGAAGAGAGGACGACCGGACCGATCGTTATTGGGGGCACGAACCGACCGTCCATCACGTCGAAATGGATAACCCGGGCGCCTGCCCCGAGGACCTCGTCGAGGGCGCTGCCGAGACGGGAGAAGTCGGCCGAGAGGATGGATGGCGCGATCCGTCGACCCTGGAAGGCCGGCGGCCTCTCTTCCCCTCCCGCGTTCATACCGGCCTCAGCATCGAACCGGAACAGCTGCGACAGCTCATGTCCTCGACCGTGCTCATCCTGACGATCGTCTGGTGGTTTCCGCACTCCGGGCAGTGGGATACGAGCTCGAACCTGGTCAGGCAGTAGACGCACCGAAGCCGCCCGGGCAGCTGGGTCGGCCGCAGCCAGGGCTCCCGGCATTCCGGGCACTCGGCTCCGACCGGCTTTCCAGCCGGCCCCCCGTCGGCCATTCCTTCAGGTGCTCCTTCCACCGGCGCCATTATCCAGAAGCTTTCGGAGCCTCACGCTTGCGAAAGCGGGCGATGAAGAATCCGGTCGTCCGGTCGCGGTCGGGCAGGATCTGGAGGAATCGCGAGTCACTGGTGTCCGCCAGCCCAGGTGAGAGCTTCCCGAGATCGTCGATAACGAGTCCCGACCTGGCAGCGAAGGCCACGGCCTGATCGCTGTTCTCCCTCCGCGAGATCGTGCAGGTGGAGTAGACCAGGGTGCCACCCGGCTCGACCAGTCCACCCGCACGGTCGAGCAGCTCTGCCTGCAGGTCGACCAGGCGACTGACCACCTCGGGTCCCTTCCGCCAGCGGGCATCGGGGCGCGAGGCCAGTGCCCCGAGGTCGGAACAGGGCGCATCGACCAGCACCCGGTCGAAATCGGCCAGGATCTCCCCTTCGCGGCCGTCCGCCTCGACCACCAGGGTGTTGTGCAGCCCGAGCGCCTCGACCCGGGCCGCGACGTCATCGGCTCGATCGGACTCGGGCTCGACCGCGACCACGTTCCCGTACCGCCCGACCCGGGCAGCGATCAGGCCCGTCTTGGTGCCCGGTCCCGAACAGAGGTCGAGGACCCTCTCACCGTCCTCCGGCCCGAGCACCTCGACCACGGCGGCAGACCCCCGGGAGAGGATCGTCAAGAGTCCTTCGGCTGCCAGCTCCTCGGCCGGGGCAAGGCTCCCTTCGACCGTGAACAGGCCCTCGGGGGCAAGCGGCCACGGACCTTCGGCCGGAAGTGCCTCGGCACCGTCGTCGACCAGCCGATCGAGCACGGTCGAGAGCTCCCGTCCCTCCCGTCCGACTTGCTCGGGATTCAGCTGTATGCACCGCTCCGGGGCCAGGTTGATGGCCGCGGCGACCGACTTGGCCCGTTCCGGCCCCAACTCCTCCCACCACAGCCGGGCAAGCCACTCGGGGAGCGAGCAGGCAAAGGCGAGCTCGGCAGGTGAATCGTCCCGTGAAAGCCGCTGCTCGATGCCGGCCCGTTCCCGGATCGCCCGGCGGAGGATTGCGTTTACGAACCCCCCGGCTCGGCCCTCTCCTGAGTCCTTGACGTACTTGACCGCCTGGTCGACCACCGCGTGCTCGGCCGGGTCGCGGCTGAAGAAGAGTTCGAAGAGGGCGAGGCGGAGGGCCGCGGCGACGGCAGGACCCGGCCGCGAGGTGCGGTTCCGGCTGAACTCCGCAGCGATGTGGTCAGAGGTTCCCTTCCTCTGGACCGACCCGAAGGAGAAGAACTGGGCTCTTGCCCGCTCCCTGCCCTCGAGGCCCAGCCGCTGAACCTCCTCGCGAAATGCCCGCTCGGCGAACTCACCGTCCTCGAAGGTCCTCCGCAGGACCGCCAGGGCGACCTGCCGTTCGACTGTGAGTCCGGCCATCAGGTCGCGGACGACGGAACTCCGTAGCCCCTGAGGTAGGAAGCGGCGTCCATCTCCGAGCGACCCTCGGGCTTGACCGTGATCAGTTCGAGGGCGAAGTCAGCACAACCCAGGAGGAGCCTCCCCGAGTCCTCGACGAACGAGCCCGGGCCAGGGGCACTCGAAGGATCGAGTCTCGATCCGGTCACCCCGAGCCGACCACCGTCAACGAGGCCCACCCAGGCGCCGATGTGCGGGGTCAGGGCCCGGACCAGGTCATGGCACCGGGCCGCCCTCCGGGTCGGATCGATCTGCCGTTCGGAGGGTTCGACCTTCTCCGCATAGGTCGCCTCGGAGTCGTCCTGCTCGGCCCAGGCGATCGAGTCGTTCACCGCCAGGTCGAGCGCCCGCGTAAGCAGGTCGCCGCCGATCGCGGCGAGGCGCTCCGAAAGCTCACCGAAGTCTTCCTCCTCGTCGATCGGGGTCGTCTCGACCAGCGCGACCGGACCGGAATCTAGACCGGCGGCCAGCTTCATCACGCTCACTCCGGTCTCCCGGTCACCGGCCATCAGCGACCTCTCGATCGGTGCGGCCCCCCGCCACCTCGGGAGCAGGGACGGGTGGACGTTCAGCATCGGGGCCTCTGAGAGCAGGGGCTCCCTGATCAGCTGTCCGAAGGCACAGATCGAGGCCCAGCCGACGCCTTCGGTTGCGGCGACGATTCGTTCGCGGTCGGCATCTGCGTTCACGTCTTCGCTCTTCAGCACGTCGAGGCCCAGATCACCGGCCCGCTCGGCAACCGCGGAGGGCTCCTCCCGCCTGCCCCTCCCCCGTCGCCGATCGGGGAGGGTGACGACCAGCGATGGCCTGAAGTCCGAGGCGGCGAGTCGGTCCAGCACCGTGGCCGCAAACGGTGTCGTGCCGAGGAAGGCTCCGCCGCTCAAGCGAGGGCTTCTTCGGTCGCTTCCCCGTCGGTCTCGGGAGGGGACCAGGTCTCACCCCTGCGGAGTGCCCCGAGAGCCGCCTTGCGCTGGTCGGGGGCGGCCCTGTCGAGGATCAGGATCCCATCAAGGTGATCGAGTTCGTGCTGGAGGATTCGCGCAGCCAGGCCCTCGAGCTCGAGTCGGACTTCAGCACCCGAAAGGTCGAGCCCGGTGAAGCGTCCAGCGACCGGACGAGCGACGTCGACGGCGATTCCCGGAATGCTGAGGCAGGCCTCCTGCATCTCATCGAGCTCCTCCGAGAGCCACTCGACCTCCGGGTTGACCAGGGCGGTCGGGGCCTCCTCGCCGGGTGGCTCGATCACCAGGAGCCTCCTCAGGCGGCCGACCTGGTTGGCGGCGAGCCCACAGCCGATCGCGTCCCGCATCAGGCTGACCATTTCCTCTGCCTCGGCTTCCAGGTCGGTGCCGAACTCAGTGATCTCCGAGGCCCGGCTCTTCAAAAGAGGGTCGCCGAAACGGACGATGCGAGACATCGCAGCCTCGCGTCGGCGGGCCCTCTCCGCCTGCTCCTCAGCGCTCTCCTCGGCCTCCTCTTCAGGCTCGATCCGGTCTTCCTCACTCATCGGGTCGAGTGTAGCCGCCGATCGACCTCGCCCCACCCCCTCGATGGCCTCTACTGGGGATCGACGTCGACGCTGAGGACGACTCCGCGAAGCGCGCCTTCCGAGCCGAGCTCCTCGACGACTCCCCTGACTGCCGGGACTGCACCGGACCGATCGTCGGTCTTGACCAGGATCCTCATCCTGTATCGGCCGCGGGCACGGAACATCGGGGCCGGACCGAGCAGTGCCGAGCCGGGCGGCAGCCGGTCGGCGATCTCGCGGGCAGCCCGGTCGGCGAGCGCAGAGACCGTGGTCTCGTCCTCACAGGCGAAGACGAGCCTGATCAGGTCGGAATAGGGGGGGTAGTCCAGGGCCTTCCTTCTCTCCAGCTCCCCCTCGAGGAATCCAGGCGAGTCGTGTGAGGAGGCCCTGGCAATCGCCGGCGCCCCGGGGGCGAGGGTCTGGACTATCACCCGCCCTCCGGCCGGACCCCGACCGCTCCTCCCGGCCAGCTGGGTCACCAGCGAGAAAGTCCTCTCCTCGGCCCTGAAATCCGGGAACCGAAGGGTCGCATCGGCATCGAGGACGACGCTCAGGGTCACTTCGGGAAAGTCATGGCCCTTGGCGACCATCTGGGTACCAACCAGGATTGCGCTCGGAGCCCGATCGAAGCGCTCGAGGATCTCGCCGTGGGCTCCCGAGGCCCCGGTATCGGCATCGAGCCGGAACACCTCCATCGGAGCCATCAGATCCCTCAGTTCGAGCTCGATCCTCTCGGTGCCGGCACCGCTCCTGGCCAGGGTGGTACCCGAACACTCGGGGCAGGAGGATGGGACCGGTTCGCGATGGGCGCAGTGGTGGCAGACCAGTACGTCCGGGTCACGGTGGACGATCAGCGAGACGTCGCAGTTCGGACAGCCCCAGTGGTGCCCGCACGTCCTGCAAGTGAGCCATGGGGAGAAGCCCCTTCGGTTGATCATCACTATTGCCTTCTCGCCCCGTTCCCTCACGGTCGCGAGCGCATCGATGGTCGAGGGATGGAGCGCCCCGGTCCCCGGTGGGGCATCGCGCATGTCGACGACCTCCACCGGGGGCATCCCAAGTCCGTCCACGCGGTCGGGAAGTTCGAGTCTCTCTGCCGAGAGCCAGGTTTCGGGGCGTGGGGTTGCGGTACCCAGCACGAGCACGGCACCGTTCCGGCGGGCCCTCATCTCGGCGACCCGGCGGGCGTCGTAGCGGGGATCGGACTCCTGCTTGTAGGAGGGGTCGTGTTCCTCATCCACCACGATCAGGCCGATGTCCTCGAGTGGGGCGAAGACTGCCGAGCGAGGTCCAACGCAGACCGTCGCTTCCCCCCTGCGAAGGCGCTCCCATTCGTCGTGGCGCTGACCTGCGGTGAGGCCCGAATGGAGGACCGCGACGGTGTCGCCGAGCCTCGCCCGGAAACGACTGACCGCCTGGGGGGTGAGGCCGATCTCGGGGACCAGGACGATCGCCGAGCGACCCCGGGAGAGGACATGCTCGACCGCGCCGAGGTAGACCTCCGTTTTCCCGGAGCCGGTCACGCCGGCTAGGAGGAAGGTTGCAGGGCCTCCACCGCTCCGATTCTCCAAAGCCCGCTCGATCCTTTCCAGGGCGGCTGCCTGGGCCTCGGTCAGAGGCGGTGCGCCATCGCTCTCGCTGCCGACCTCCCGGTGCTCGGGTTCGCGCCGGACCTGCCTCTCACCAATTTCGACAAGACCCCGGTCGGCGAGGCGCTTGACGGTAGAGGAAGAGACCCCGGCCTCTCCGGCCAGCCGTGCCGTGCTCATCGCCCCTCCCCCGAGAATCTCGAGTGCAACCCTCTGCTTCGCTCCGAGCCGGGCGCCGTCCTCGAGTGCCTGGGAACCCTCTGGGGTGAGCCGGCAGGTCCTCTCGGTCCGCTCCTTGACCCGCCTGCCTCCCACGCCGGTCCCCGGGGGGAGGACCAGTCCCAGTGCCCGCGCCGGGGTTGAGCAGTACTGGTCGGCAACCTCGAGGGCGATATCGACCAGCTCCGGGGTCGTCCCCTGACCGAGCTGCCTGACCGGCTCGAGCAGACGGTCCTCGGGGAAATCGGAGGAACCGGCCACCTCGATGACGACTCCGACCACCCTGCGCCGACCGAAGGGGACTTCCAGGACGGTTCCTGCCTTCACCCCCTCGAAACCCTCCGGAAGCAGGTAGTCGAACGGCCCCCGCAGGGCGCGGGCCGTCGTCAGCGGCTCGACCCTGGCGACTCTCACTTGGTCAAGGTAAGGATGTGCCCGGACGGGGATCCACGGCTATCCTCGGCCAATGGGCTTCTCCCTGGACGCCGGTGAAACGGTCATCTACGAGGGCCACCCTTCGTGGCGGGCGATCATTCCGTTCTACCTGAAGGGCGCCGCCCTGGCCGTATTCCTCGCGCTGCTACTGAGCGTCCTCGGCCGGGGTTTCGTCGACCTCTTCCTGGTCGTCGTAATCGTGCTCGGAGTCACCGTCCTGGCCGGGATAGCCAAGCGGAGCACGACCTCCTACACGGTCACCGACCGTCGGCTCCACCTGAGCCGAGGCGTCCTCTCCCGTGAGGTGGAGGAGACCCGCCTCGCCAGGGTCCAGAACGTCTCCTACTCCCAATCCCCCATCGAGAGGGTCCTGGGGATCGGTGACGTCGACTTCGACACCGCTGCCGGCTCGGGTGGATCACTGTTCGTCTTTGGCGGCGTGGCCGATCCGGGGGGTGTCGTCGAGTCGGTCCGCCAGGGTGGCCACTGGGGCACCGATCCGGGCCTCGGCTGAGCGGCAGACCGCCGCCTCCGGCAGTTAGGATGCCGCGCGTGAACGAGCCGGGCGGACCGAGTGATACCGAGCAGCTGGCAGCCGACACGGTCCGGACACTTTCGATCGATGCGATAGACCGTGCCAACTCGGGCCACCCCGGCGCCGTAATGGCGCTGGCACCGCTCACGGTCAGGCTTTGGCAGAACTATCTGAGGTACGACCCGAGCGACCCGGGGTGGCCAGACCGAGATCGATTCGTGCTCTCTGCCGGTCACGCCTCGATGCTCCTCTACTCGATGATCCACCTCACCGGGGTGACCAGGGCGGACGGCAGTCCGGCCATCTCGCTCGAGGACATCAAGAACTTCCGCCAGCTCGGATCCCCCACACCGGGCCACCCCGAGTCCCACCTGACCGTCGGGGTTGAGACGACCACGGGTCCGCTCGGCCAGGGCGTCGCAACCTCGGTCGGCATGGCGATGGCGGGGCTCTGGAAGAAGGCGACCTTCGGTCAGGACCTCTTCGATTACGACGTCTACGTGATCTGCTCCGACGGCGATCTGATGGAGGGGGTCTCGCAGGAGGCCGTCTCGCTCGCAGGCCATCAGCAGCTCTCGAACCTCTGCTGGATCTACGACAGCAACCAGATCTCGATCGACGGGAGTACGGACCTCACCTTCTCCGATGACGTCGGAGAGCGATTCCGGGCCTCGGGCTGGGCCGTCTCTGTCGTGGAGGATGCCAACGACGTCGAGGCCTTCAGCTCCGCGGTCGACGGCTTCAAGGCGGAGGCCGATCGACCGAGCCTGATCATCGTCCACAGCAAGATCGGCTTCGGCTCACCGAACAAGGTCGATACGGCTGGAGTTCATGGCTCACCCCTGGGCGAAGAGGAGACCCGACTTACCAAGGAGGCCTACGGTTGGCCCGAGGATGCCCACTTCCTCGTCCCCGACGAGGTCCCGGAGTTCTTCCGGGATGGGATCGGGAAACGAGGTGCCGAACTGAGGACTGCGTGGCAGGCAAGGCTCGAGCAGGCGCCTGCCGAGCAGCGGGAGATGCTGGCGATGATGCTCGAGCGATCCCTGCCCGAGGGGTGGGACTCCGAACTGCCGAGCTTCGAGGCCGGCTCGGAGACGGCCACCCGAAAGGCTGCCCAGAAGGCCCTGCGTTCGGTCGCCCCGAACGTCCCCTGGTTGATGAGCGGGTCGGCCGACTTGACCGGATCGGCCTCGAGCGGGCTCGACCCGGAGGTATCGGGGAACTTCGAGCCTGGCGAACGAACCGGCCAGGGCCTCCACCTCGGGGTCAGGGAGCACGAGTCGGCGGCCCTCTCCAACGGTCTTGCCCTCGGGGACATGCGCCCTGTCTGGTCGACCTACCTGATCTTCTCGGACTACGCCCGGCCGGCAATCAGGCTGTCGGCCCTGATGGAGCTGCCGGTCATCCATTGGCTGACCCACGATTCGATCGGCCTCGGTGAGGACGGACCGACCCACCAGCCAGTCGAGCAGTTGCCCTCGCTAAGGGCGGTCCCTGGACTCGACGTAGTCCGCCCCGCGGATGGCGACGAGACCTCGGAGGCACTCAAGTACGCGCTGTTGCGGAACGACGGGCCGACCGCCCTCGTCCTGACCCGGCAGGACGTTCCAAACCTGGATCGTTCCGTCCTTGCCCCTGCCGAGGGGCTGATGCGGGGCGGTTACGTGCTCTCCGATCCCGATGGTGCCCCCGAGGTGATCCTCATCGCCACGGGGAGCGAGGTACACCTCGCGGTGGAGGCTGCCGAGGTCCTCGCGGGCGAAGGGATCGGGGCGAGGGTGGTGAGCCTTCCCTGCTGGGAAGCCTTCGACCGTCAGGACACCGAGTACCGGGACTCGGTTCTCCCTCCGGGGATAACCGCGCGGGTCGGGATCGAGCAGGCCTCACCCCTCGGGTGGGATCGCTTCGTCGGGACCGACGGAGCGATGATCGCGATGCATGGGTTCGGTGCCTCTGCACCTTTCCGGGACCTCAGGACGCACTTCGGCTTCACGGTCGAAGCAGTGGTCGAGGCGGCGAGGAAACAGGTCCGGGGAGGCTGACCGTGCCCCTTCCGGGCGAGACCGACGCCTGGGACGAGCTGACCCGGCACGCGGCTGGACTCGGAGAGACGGACCTCAGGGCCCTCTTCGCAGCAGATCCTGAGCGACCCGAGGCCCTCTCGGTCGACGGGGCCGGAGTCCATCTCGACTTCTCCAAGCAGCTGGTGACCGGACAGACGGTCGGCCTGCTCGAGGCGCTCGTGGCCGAGCGCCGAGTGAGCGAACTGAGGGACGCGATGTTCCGGGGCGAGCGGATCAACACGACTGAAGACCGTCCCGTCCTCCACGTGGCCCTGCGAATGCCACCGGAGAGGTCCCTCGTGGTGGACGGCAAGGACGTGGTCCGTGAGGTCCACGCCGTCCTCGACAGGATGGCGGGGTTCTGCGACCGGGTCAGGCTGGGCGAATGGGTGGGACAGACCGGACAGCCGATCAGGACCGTCGTAAACATCGGGATCGGTGGCTCGGCCCTCGGCCCCGAGATGGCCTATGCAGCCCTCCAGGAATACGCGACCGACCGGCTCGACTTCCGCTTCGTCTCGAACGTCGATGGCGCCGACCTCGGCTCGGCCCTGGAAGGGCTCGACCCGGCCGAGACCCTCTTCGTCGTCTGCTCCAAGACATTCACGACGCTGGAGACGATGACCAACGCCACCCATGCCAGGGAATGGCTGCTTTCGGGACTGGGCGGCGATGGCGAGGCGGTGGCCAGGCACTTCGTCGCGGTCTCCACCAATACTGCTGCTGTCACCGAATTCGGGATCGACCCCGACAACATGTTCATCTTCTGGGACTGGGTCGGGGGTCGTTACTCGATGGACTCGTCAATCGGCCTGACCACGATGCTGGCCGTAGGCCCGGATCGCTTCCACGACATGCTGGCCGGGTTCCACGAAGTGGATGAGTTGTTCGTCGCCGAGCCGTTCCGGTCCAACCTCCCGATGCTCCACGGCATGCTTGCCGTCTGGAACAGGGACTTCCTCGGCTTCCCGAGCACCGCCGTGATCCCTTACTCCCACCGACTCGCCCGCTTCCCGGCCTACCTGCAGCAGCTGACCATGGAATCGAACGGGAAGCGGGTGACCCGGGAGGGTGAGTCGGTCGGTGTGGAAACCGGGGCCGTCTATTGGGGGGAGCCCGGGACCAATGCACAGCACTCCTTCTTCCAGCTCTTCCACCAGGGAACCCAGCCGGTGCCGGCCGACCTGATCGCCTTCCGTCAGCCCGACCGGCAGTCGGTCGGCGGCCAGGAGATGCTGGTCGCAAACGCCCTCGCTCAGGGGAGAGCCCTCGCCTTCGGGCGAACGGCCGACGAAGCGCGTGAAGCCGGGATACCCGAGTGGCAGGTTCCCCACCGGACCTTCCCGGGGAACCGACCCACCTCGACCCTGCTCCTGGACCGGCTCACCCCCAGGTCACTCGGCTCGCTGGTCGCGCTCTACGAGCACTCGGTATTCGTCCAGGGAGCGATATGGGGGATCGACTCCTTCGATCAGTGGGGCGTCGAGCTCGGCAAGGAAATGGCCCTGGAGATCGTTCCCGCCCTGACCGATGGCGATGGCCTGGACGGCCTCGATCCCTCCACCCGGGATCTGGCCCTCCGTTTCAGGGACGGATCCTGAGGGTTCCTGGCCCGTCTAGTCGCTCGAACCCGAGAGGCTTTCGGCCCGGTCCGTCTTCTCCCAGGTGAAGTCCTCACCGTCCCGGCCGAAGTGGCCGTATGAAGCGGTCTGGCGATAGATCGGCCGGTTCAGGTCGAGGTACTCCCTGAAGGCCGCCGGTCGAAGGTCGAACTCGGCGGTGACCAGCCCGGCGATCTCGCGGTCCGGGATCCTTCCGGTACCGAAGGTGTCGACCATCACCGATACGGGTCGGGCAACGCCGATCGCATAGGCGACCTGGACCTCACACCTGCGAGCCAGCCCGGAAGCAACCACGTTCTTCGCCGCGTAGCGGGCGGCGTAAGCGGCCGAGCGATCGACCTTCGAGGGATCCTTGCCGGAGAAGGCTCCCCCACCGTGGCGAGCTGCGCCTCCGTAGGTGTCGACGATGATCTTGCGCCCGGTCAGCCCGGCGTCCCCAACGGGGCCTCCGATCACGAAGGATCCGGTCGGGTTGACCAGGAGCGACTCGTAGAGGGCATCGCGATCCGCCATCTCGCCGAAGCCCGTGTCGAGTACCGGGAGGACGACCGATTCCCAGATATCAGGGCGGATCCGCGTCTCGAGATCGACGTCGGGGTCGTGCTGGGTCGAGACGAGGATTCGCTCGATCGCGACCGGCTCGCCGTCCCGATACCTGATCGTCACCTGGGTCTTTCCATCTGGCCGGAGGTAGTCGACCGCCCCCTCCTTGCGCGCCTCGGCCAACCTCTCGGCAAGACGGTGGGCGAGCAGGATCGGGAGTGGCATCAGGGCGTCCGTCTCGGCGGTCGCGTAGCCGAACATCATTCCCTGGTCACCCGCGCCGGCAGAGTCGTACTCCTCGTCCGAGCCGCCGGCCCGGATCTCGAGGCCGGCATCGACCCCCTGGGCGATCTCCGGCGATTGCTCGTCCATCGAGACGAGGACCGCGATCGAGTCGGCCGAATAGCGCAGGTCGCCATCGTCATAGCCGATCGACGAAACCGTGTCCCTGACTATTGATGGTATGTCGATCGTCGCCGAGGTCGAGAGCTCGCCGGAGACGACGGCCATGCCCGTGTTGACCAGGGTCTCGCAGGCCACCCGGGCCCCGGGATCCTGCTCGAGGCAGGCGTCGAGGACGGCGTCGGAAATCTGATCGGCCATCTTGTCCGGATGGCCCTCGGTAACCGATTCCGACGTGAACAGGTGCTCGCCTTCGGCGAGCGGTGAGGGATCGCTCATCGTGGTTCCTCCGTGGCAGTGGCGTCGATCACGGTCGTCAACCCTATTCGGATCGCCCGATCAGGGCTTCCGCCCCGCGAAGTCGATGATCAGCGGGACCCCGTCGAGGCCCCACTCCTCGCGCATCCGGTTCTCGAGGTGGTAGGACCACTCCCGGGAGACCAGTTTCCGGTCGTTCACCTTGATCGAGAACCGGGGTGGCGATTCGCCGATCTGGGCCCCGTAGAGCAGGTTGAGGCGACGTCCCCTCTTCGAGGGGGGCGGGGTCGTCGACGCGACCTCGGCGATGAACCGGTTGAGTTCGGGGGTCGGGACCCTGACTGCCGCCCGGTCTGCGAGTCCGATCGCCCGGACCAGGAGGCCATCGACGTTCCTGCCGGTCTTCGCCGAGCAGGTGACCACTTCGGGCCTGAGCCTCAGCTTCCGGGCGACCCGTGCCCGAGCGTCATCGATATCGGTCTCAGTCTCGTCCCATTTGTTCAGCACGACGAGGGTCGCGCACCCGGCCTTCATCGCCTTCTCCCCGATCCTCAGATCGTCTGACCGGATTCCCTCGGTCGCATCGCAGACCAACAGGGCGACATCGGCGCGCTCGATCGCCAGGTCGGTCCTCATCTGTGCGTACTCCCCGACCGTGCCGGCAATCCGTGACCTCTTCCGTAGCCCGGCCGTGTCGACCAGGAGCACCGACCTTCCATCGACCTCTACCTCGGTGTCGATCGAGTCCCTGGTGGTCCCCGCCTCATCCGAGACGATTACCCGCTCGGTTCCGAGCAGGCGGTTGACGAGCGAAGACTTGCCGACGTTCGGCCTTCCGACCACGGCAACCCGGACGGAGTCCAACTCCTCGATTGCAACCGGGGATTCCCCGAGCAGTCCGGTCACACGATCGAGCAGGTCACCGGTCCCGAGTCCATGTGTCGCCGAAACGGGGAGTGGACCACCCAGACCGAGGGCGTGGAACTCGGCCGTGGCGGCCTCGGCGGCAGGGGTGTCCAACTTGTTGACGGCGAGCACGACCGGGGAACCGCCCTGCTGAAGCCTCCTGGCGAGGTCGAGCTCCCCGGACCGAATCCCTGCACCACCGTCAACGACCATCAGGACGAGATCGGCGTCATCGAGAGCCATCCCGGCCTGCCTGCGGACATCGGCCGACAGTTCGGAGCGGTCGGACGAGTCGATGCCCCCGGTATCGAGGAGGTCGAAGGCGATCCCGTTCCATTCACACGGGACCAGTTTCCTGTCCCGGGTCACCCCGGCCTCGTCGTGGACCACGGCTTCGCGACCCCCAGCAAGGCGATTGACAAGAGTGCTCTTGCCGACGTTCGGAAACCCGACGACGGCGACTGTGGGCCGACCGGACATCAGGCGCTCAGGCGATTCCGCGATCGGCCGCCAGTTCTGCGATGCGTTCGACGACCTGATCGATTTCGAGCTCCGAGGTATCGAGTTCGACCGCATCGGGGGCGACTTCGAGCCTGCCGTGCTCGCGGGAGGAATCACGCTCGTCCCTCTGTTCGATCGATTGCCGAACCGACTCGGGCTCCTCGCCAGCCTCGAGGGCCCTCCGCTCGGCCCGGACCTCGGGGGAGGCCGTCAGGAAGACCTTGAGCGGCGAATCGGGGCTGACCACGGTGCCGATGTCCCTTCCCTCGGCCACGTACCGGCCGGTGTCGATCAGCTCCCTTTGGGCCTGGACCATCACCTGCCGGACCTCCGGGTGGATCGAAACGCGTGAAGCTGCCTCTGTGACACGTTCGGTGCGGATCTCCCCGGAGACGTCCGTCCCGTCGAGGAGCACCGGCCCGGGTCCGGGTACGATCTCGAGCTTCTCGGCCAGCTCGCCGGTGAGGGCTGCATCCTCCGGGTCGAGACCCCGTTCGAGACAGGCGAGGGCGACGCAGCGGTACATCGCCCCCGAGTCGAGGTAGGTGAAGCCGAGGCGCTCGGCGAGTGCCTTCGCGACCGAGGACTTGCCAGCCCCAGCCGGTCCGTCGATCGCAATCACCATTTCGCTGCTCCCCGGTCGGTCGAAGTCATCGGCGGCACTCTACGGCCAGGGATCGGAGTCCTCACGCTTCGGTCAGTCCAGCCAGGTCCCGCTCGAATCCCGGATAGCTGACCGAAGCTGCCTCGAAACCGTTTACCTCGACACCGTCACGGCTCGCCAATCCCGCTACTGCCCCGAGCATCGCGATCCGGTGATCACCTTCGGCATCGATCGCGCCCCCCACCGGACGATTGCCGCCCCGCACGACCAGGCCGTCCGGGGTCGGTTCTGCCTCGATCCCGAGGCCCTGCAGTGCCTTGCTGACGGTCTCGATCCGGTCCGACTCCTTGGCCCGCAGCTCGCCCGCGTCCCGAATGACGGTTTCACCATCAGCGAAACCCGCTGCCAGCGCAACCAGCGGCAGCTCGTCTATCGCCAGGGGGATCTCGGCTCCCCCGACCTCCGTGCCAGTGAGTGCCGAATGGCGGATGACCAGGGACCCGACCGGTTCCTCTCCGCGGGGGTCACCCTGGTCGATCTCGATATCCGCCCCCATGCGGGAAAGAATCGAGAGGAGGCCGGTTCGGGTCGGGTTCGTGCCGACTCCCTCCAGCCTGATCTCCGATCCGGGAACCAGCAGGGCCGCAACCAGGGGAAAGGCGGCCGAGGAGAAGTCCCCGGGAACCTCGACCGAGTCGAGCTCGAACGTCTCGGTCGGCCAGACCGTGATCGAGGACCCCTCCCGATCGAGTCGGACCCCGGCAAGTCCGAGCATCCGTTCAGTGTGGTCGCGGGTAGGAAGCGGTTCGTAGATGGTCGTCGGGCCACCGGCCCTCAGGCCGGCGAGGAGCAGACAGGACTTGACCTGCGCGCTGGCGACCGGGAGCGTGTACTCGATCCCGGACAGCTCAGAGCCCTCGACGACGAGAGGGGGGAAACGGTCACCAGTTGCCTCGATGCGGGCTCCCATCTCGCCGAGAGGGGAGGCGATCCGATCGACCGGGCGGCGTCGGATCGACTCGTCACCGTCGACCTCCCACCTTCCTCCCTGCCAGCCGGCGAGCCAGCCGGGGAGGAGCCGGAGCAGGGTGCCTGAGTTGGCGACATCGATCCGCACACCCGTGGTCGGTCCCATCGGCCCCACCCCGCTCACGACCAGATGCCCGGAACCATCCCCGACCCTCTCGACGGAGGCGCCCAATGCCTCCATCGCAACCAGGGTCGCCTCGGTGTCATCGGAGACCAGGTAGTTGGTGATCTCGGTCGGACCCCCGCTCATCGCCCCGAGGATCGCTGCCCGGTGGGAGATCGACTTATCGGCCGGCGGGCTGACCGAGCCCCGCAAGGGTCCGGAGGCCGCGAACCTCACTGCCTCGGTCACCGGACTTCGTCTTCGGCAGGGGAAACCTGGAACCCGAGCTCCTCGATCGACCGGCTCGCCCGACCGACATCGGCCTCCCCGGCGACCCAGACCGTGATCGCGCCCGAACTCATGTCCGAGGCCGGCTCGAGCGACATGTCGACGATGTTCACGCCGTCCTCGCCGAGTGCGAGGGCGACCTGAGCGAGGACGCCGGGTCGGTTCGGCACGAGGATCCTGATCGCATGGGTTGCCTCGCCAGCGCCCTCGACCGCTGAGAGGGCGGCGCGGGCCGAAGCTGCCCCTTCCTGCCACTCCCTGATCGCTTTCGGATCACCGGTAGCGATTACTGCCCTCGAACTCTCCAGGCCGTCGATCGCGACTCCTATCGCTTCCGAGACGGAATCGCCGTTACTTGCGAGGATCTCGCTCCAGACGGTCGGATTGGAGCCGGCAACACGGGTCGCGTCCCGGAGGCTCGGGGCTACGGCTCCAAGCCTCTCGGATCCGGCGAGTGCCTGGCTGGCGAGCTGGTTGGCGAAGACGTGCGGAAGGTGGCTGACCACCGCCATCGCGTCATCGTGTTCGGCGGCATCGATCGCCGCTGGACGGGCCCCGATCGATGTGATGAACCGGTTGAGGCGGTCGTAGAGGATTCCCGAGGACACCCCGGTCGGGGTAAGCAGCCATCGCGCCCCGTCGAACAGGTCGGCGCGTGACGACTCGACTCCGGCCGTCTCGGCCCCGGCAAGAGGGTGCCCACCGATGAATCGCGGGTCGTCCCCGAAGCGCTCGACCATCTCGCCCTTGGTCGAGCCGACGTCGGTCACCACCGTGTCCTCCCCGACCGCGGCGAGCATCCGCCCGGTCACCTCCGGCAGCGCCCCGACCGAGACGCAGCTGAATGCGATCTCCGCATCGGCCACCGCCTCCTCGAGGGTGGAGGCGACTTCGTCGAGTGCCCCGCTCCCGAGGCAGGCCTCGGCCCGGGCCGGGTCCCGAACCCAGCCCACGACGTCTCCGAGGCCCTGCTCACGAGCTGCCTTGCCGATCGAGCCGCCGATCAGGCCGACACCGATTACCGCGATCCTGGGCACGCTCAGGCCCGGGAGACCGTCTTGCCCGCAACCTCCGCAACGGCCTCGATCTTCGCGGCCAGCTCGTCGAAGGTCCCGGACTCGACCTGCTGGGCGGCATCACAGATCGCACGCTCAGGGTCGTTGTGGACCTCGATGATGATCCCGTCTGCCCCCGCGGCCACCGCGGCCAGAGCCATCGGCTCGACCCAGTCGCGCCTACCCGGCGCGTGGCTCGGGTCGACGATGACCGGAAGGTGGGTGCTCTCCTTCAGGGCCGGGACCGCGAGCAGGTCGAGGGTGAACCGGTAGGCGTTCTCGAAGGTCCTTATCCCCCGCTCGCAGAGCATGACGTCGTCGTTGCCCTCCTTGAGCACGTACTCGCTCGCCATCAGGAGTTCCTCGACCGTCGCCGAGAGCCCTCGCTTGAGCAGGACGGGCTTGCCGGTCCGCCCCACCTCGGTCAGCAGGGAGTAGTTCTGCATGTTGCGGGCGCCGATCTGGATCACGTCGGCCACCTCGGCGACGTCATCGAGGTCACGAAGGTCGAGCAGCTCGGTCACCACGGGGAGGCCCGTCTCCTCGCGTGCCTCGACCAGCAGGCGAAGGCCTTCGCGTCCGAGCCCCTGGAAGCTGTACGGCGAGGTCCGGGGCTTGTAGGCACCACCCCTCAGCATGGTCGCTCCTGCAGCCGCCACATCCCTTGCCGACTCGAGCATCTGGTCGCGATTCTCGACCGTGCAGGGGCCGGCGATCAGACCGAAGTTGCCGCCACCCACCATCCTTCCATCGACATCGATGACCGAGTCGCGCCCTTCCTTGAACTGGCGCGAAGCGAGCTTGTAGGGCTTCATGATGGGCAGGACCTGGTCGACTCCCGGGGAGCCTTCGAGACCGAGTTCGGCCACCCGGCCCTCCTTGCTGCCGATGGCGCCAATCACGGTCAGGACTTCCCCACGGGAGACATGGGCCGAGAGGCCGATGCTCTCGACCCGGTCGACCACGTGAGCCACGTCCTCCTCGGAGGCTCCTTCTTTCATCACGATCATCATTTGGGCGGTTCCTTCATTCGTCTTACGGAAACTCTACGGACCGCCCGCGGTTTCGGCCACGCTGACGGCCTTTCGAACGTTCCGGACCGGAGCTTCAGCCCGTGAGGGCCCTCTCCAGGGCAGCGATCATCCGGTCGTCCTCTGCCTCGGTCCCGTAGGAGACGCGGAGGTGGCCTGGAGCCCCGAGCACGGTCCCGGCCCGAACCAGGACGCCTTCCCCCGCCATCGCAGAGACGACCTCCTCCTCGCTTCGGTCACCCCCTATCTTCACCCAGGAGAAATTCGCCTGGCTCTCGCTCGAGGCGATTCCGGCCTCGGCCAGGGTCCTTTCGACCCGGGTCCGCTCTGCCTGGACCTCGGCGATCCTCGCTCGGACGTCGTCCCCGTGCCGCAGGGCCTCGGTCGCCGCTGCCTGCGCCAGGACGTTGACCGGGAATGGCTGCCTGACGGCATCGACGGCCGCCTTGAAGGAAGGTGGGCAGATCGCGTAGCCGACCCGGAACCCAGCCAGGGAATGGGATTTGCTGAAGGTCCTCAAGATGATCAGGTTGTCGCGCTCATGGAACAGCCCCAGCGAAGCCTCGGGATCGTCGCGGTCCTGGAAGTCGATGTAGGCCTCGTCGAGGATTACTGCGACGTCCTCCGGGACGGATCGGACGAACTCGGCGATCTCGTCAGCTCCCCGGTAGGTCGCGGTCGGGTTGTTCGGATTGCAGACGATCACCATTGCGGTGGACGGTCGGATCCGTTCGAGCATGGCCGGCAGGTCGTGGGTTTCGTCCTCGGTCAACGGGACCCGGACCTCCGAGCCCCCGTTCAACGGAGCGAGCGTCGGGTAGATCGAGAAGGAGGGCCAGGCGTAGACGACCTCACGACGAGGGGAGAGCATCGCCTGTCCTGCCGCCACGAGGATCTCGCAGGAGCCGTTGCCCACCGCAATCTGGGACGGGTCCACTTCGTGGAATGCCGCAAGGGCCTCCCTCAGCTCGCTGGCTTCGGGATCGGGGTACCGATTGGTCGCCGACGCCGCCCTCTCGATCGCCTCGACCACCCCATCGAGCGGCGGGAAGGGCGATTCGTTGGAAGCCAGCTGGGCAACCTCGGACTCCTGGACCTCGCCAGCCGTCCGTCCTTTCGGCGACCCCGGGTGGTACCCCGGGACCGACTCGAGGTTCGGGTTGAACCTGAGCATCAGGATCAGCCCTTCGAAGGCAGGTCGTCGCGGAGTTCCTCGGTCCTGCCGAGGTAGGTGGGCTGCGCCCTGTGCCCCTCCGGGGCGTTGAAATGGACCAGGACCCGGATCACGCGCTCCATCTTCCCCGGGACCGGTATCTCCTGCGCGCAGATCAGCGGGACCTCCGAGAGCCCGGCCTCACGAGCCGCCGTTGCAGGAAAGTCGGCGTCGAGGTCGGGGGTCGCAGTGAAGAGGACGCTGATCATCTCGCCGGGGCCGATCGAGTTGTTCTCCATCAGGGCGAGCATCAGCTCACGGCTGGCCTTTCCGATCGCCTCAGCCGTGTTCTCTTCCGCCTGGACCGCGCCGCGCACGGCAGCGGTCGATTCCACAGGGCTGTCCCCGGTTTCAGCCATCTCCGGCATCTTTCCAGAGCCGGCCAACCTCGTGTTCATCGAGCAGACGGTGGCGGCCCGGCGGCAGACGGCCCAACCTGAGCGAGCCGAACCCGGTCCTTTCGAGTGCGGTTACCCGGTTGCCGACGGCTTCGGCCATCCGCCTTACCTGGCGGTTCCGTCCTTCGGAGATCGTCACCTCGATTTCGTCGGGGCCCAGCCTTCGGACCCCGGCCGGCGCCGTCGGCCCATCCTCGAGCTCGATCCCCTGGGCGAGTTTCTCGACCATCCGGCCGCTGACCGGGCGCCCCATCTTGACCCGGTACGTCTTCGGCACCTCGTAGCGAGGGTGGCTGAGTCGGTTCGCCAGCTCGCCATCGTTGGTGACCAGGATCAGGCCGGTCGAGTCGACGTCTAGCCGACCCACCGGGTAAAGCCGGAGGTCGCTCGGAACGAGGTCGACGACGGCCTGTCGCCGGCCGGGTTCGTCTGCGGTCGAAACGACGTCGAGGGGCTTGTTGACCATCCAGACCTCCCGCGGTTCCGACTCGACCGGCGTCCCGTCGACCCTGACCTCTTCGAAACCGGATACCGCGAACGCCGGATCGGTGACCTGTCGGCCGTCCACGGTGACCCTGCCCGCGGCGATGATCGCCTCTGACTTGCGACGGGAGGCAACACCGGCGTGGGCGAGGTACTTCCCGAGGCGCACCGGCGGCCCGGCCTAGCTGCCGACTCGCTGCTCGCCGATCGAGAGGAGCCTCTCCCTGAGCGCCCGCTCGTCCGAGGGGTCCGGATCGAACTTCGCGGGGTCGGGGAGCTGGTCGAGCGACTCGAGGCCGAAGAGCCTCTCGAAGAGCTCGGAGGTTCGGTAGAGGACGGCCCCGAACCGGGACTTGCCGGACTCCTCGATCAGGCCACGCTCGCCCAGGCTGGCAACTGCGGACTCCGAGGAGACGCCCCTGATCCTCGCGATTTCGGGCCTCGAGACCGGCTGGAGGTAGGCGACGATCGCCAGAGTTTCGGCCTGGGCCTTGGTCAGCGGCGGGGTTCTGGGCCGGGCGAGGAGCCGCCTCGCCGCATCCTCGCTCTCCGGGGCGCTGGCCAGGGCGATCCCGCCGGCTACTCGCCTCAAGACGACACCCCGTCCAGTGTCGCCGAGTCGTCCCTCGAGTTCGGAGAGGGCCGTCTCGACCTCCGCCTCATCGGCTTCACAGGCCTCGGCCAGCTCCGCGACCGAAACCGGCGAAGGCGCGAGGAAGAGCAGCGCCTCGAGATCCGCGGAGAGGTCCGACGGCCGGTCCGGACTCCCGGCGGGCTGCGGCTCAGGCAGGGACACCGGCACCCTCTCCCGACCTGATGATCGTGATCGGTCCACAGATCTCATCCTGGTCCCAGGTTGCCTCTCCCTGCCCGTGGAGCTGGAGCAGGGCAAGCAGGGTGACCGCCTGGACCTCGCGGGCCTCGGCCCCGAAGCTCTCATCGAAGTCGAGTGAGGCTCGGGCCGCGAGCGCTGCCCTCAGGGCGGAGACCCTCCTCCTCAGGGAGATCGCGACCGGGATCCGTGGCATCTCGATCTCCTCCGGCGGGGTCAGCAGGTCCCCGATCGCCGAGCTGAGGATGTTGGGGTCGTACGCCTGGGTTGCCGCCTCCACCGCGACCCGCCGAAGCTCCGGGGGGAGCGGAGCGCCCCGGTAGAGGAACGGCGTTGCGGCATCCAGCATCGAGATCAGTTCGGCCGAGGCCTCCTTGAACTTCCGGTACTCGAGCATTCGGGCGATCAGCTCCTCGACAGCCTCTTCGGGCTCCATCCCTTCGAGCTCCGGGTCGGCTTGAGGGAGCATCAGGCGGGACTTCAGCTCGAGCAGGGAGGCGATCAGCAGCAGGAACTCGGTGGTCGCCTCGAGGTCGATCTCACCCCGCTCGGAGAGAGTCTCGACGTAGGCCGAGACGACCTCCCCCAGCTCGACCTCGAGCAGGTCCAGCTCCTCCCGAAGGACGATCGTCAGGAGCAGGTCGAATGGTCCCGCGAAGACGTCGAGATCGAGGTCTAGGTCGGCAAGTCCGGACCCAATTGCCACGAGCCAAGCGTAGAGAAGGACCCGGTCGAACGCCTGGCCTGTCGCGAGTCCCCGACCCCGCGACTACTGGTCGCCGTTCAGGCCGGGCCGAGCCCCATCGCCCTGCGGGCGTCGGCGAGGGTCTCCGAGGCCATCTCGCGAGCCCTGCCGGCTCCCTCGGCGAGGACTCGTTCGAGGCCCTCCTCATCCTCCCGAATTGCCGGATAGGCCTCCCTGACCGGGGCAAGGTATTCCGCAACGGCCTCGCCCACCGCCTTCTTGAAGTCGCCGTAACCGGACTCGGCGAACTCGGCCTCGACCTCGTCCTCTCCCCTTCCGGTGGCGACCGCCATGATCCCGATCAGATTGGTGATTCCGGCCTTCTCGGGGTCCCTTCGGACCTCGCGTCCGGAATCGGTCACGGCCGAGCCGAACTTCTTCCCGATCGCCTCGGGATCGTCGAGCAGGTAGACCCGCCCGGAATCCGATCCGACCGTTGTCGACATCTTCCGCTCCGGCTCCTGCAGGTCCATCACCCGGGCCGCGACCTCGGGCACCCGGAGCTCGGGCTCGACCAGGACGTCACCGAACCTCTCGTTGAACCGCCTCGCGAGCTCCCTCATCAACTCGACATGCTGGCGCTGGTCCTCCCCGACCGGTACCTCCTCAGCCCGGTAGGCGAGGACGTCGGCAGCCTGGAGCACCGGGTAGAAGAACAGGCCGGCCGAGACCAGCTCCCGCTGCCGGGCCGACTTCTCCTTGAACTGGTGCATCCGGTTGAGGTCACCGTGGGCACAGACGGTCGAGAGCAGCCAGCAGAGCTCGGTGTGCTCGTAGACGTCGGACTGCCTGAACAGAACGCACCGATCCGGCTCCAGACCTGAGGCGAGCAGAACCGCGGCGGTGTCGAGGACCCTCTTCCGGAGCTCGGCCGGATCGAACGGGACGGTTATCGCGTGTAGGTCGACGATGCAGTAGATCGCCGGATCGGCCCGGTCCTGTCCCTCGACGTACTGCCTGATCGCACCGATGTAGTTGCCGAGATGCTTCTCCCCGGTCGGCTGGATGCCAGAGAAGATCCTCACCGGGATCCGGTCAGGCAGACGACCCGACCGGCTGCCGGAGGACCGGCTCCCGGGTGGCCCGGACCTCGTCGAGGCGCCGGACCGGTGTCGTGTAGGGGGCGTCGGCCGCGATCGAGGGGTCCCGCTCTGCCTCCTCGAGGATCTCCTCGATCGCATCGGCAAAGGCGTCGAGGGTCTCGACCGATTCGGTCTCCACCGGCTCGACCATCACGGCCTCGTCGACCAACTGGGGGAAGTAGACGGTCGGCGGGTGGAAGCCGTGGTCGAGCAGGCGCTTGGCGAGGTCGAGCGTCTTCAGGCCCAGCTCCTTCTTGAGCGGCGCCCCCGAGAGGACGAACTCATGCATGCAGGGTCGATCGAAGCCGATCGGCAGGTACTTGCCGGCCCGACCGTCCGCCAGTCGCCGTTTCAGGTAATTCGCATTGAGGACGGCCCTGGTCGAGGCCTCCTTCAGACCATCCCCGCCGAGGCTGAGGATGTAGGCGTAGGAGCGGACGAACACCCCGAAGTTACCCTGGAAGCCCCTCAGCCGACCGATCGAGAGCGGCCGGTCGTGGTCGAGTTCGAATACCGGGTCCTCCTCGCTCCCTGAGCGAACGACCCGGGGGACCGGAAGGAACGGCTCGACCGCCTCGGAGACCGCTATCGGACCGGAACCTGGCCCCCCACCACCGTGGGGCTGGGAGAAGGACTTGTGCAGGTTTACGTGGACGATGTCGAAGCCCATGTCGCCCGGGCGTGCGAGCCCCATGATCGCGTTCAGGTTTGCCCCGTCGTAGTAGAGGAGTCCGTCCACTTCGTGGACCAGGGAAGCGATCTCGGCGATGTTCTCGTCGAACAGCCCGAGGGTGTTCGGGTTGGTCAGCATCAGGCAGGCGACGTCGTCGTCCAGCTTCGCCTTCAGGTCGTCCAGGTCGACCCCTCCGTTCGGATCCGTCGCCACCTTGACCGCCTCGTACCCGGCCATCGCGACCGAAGCCGGGTTGGTGCCGTGAGCAGTATCCGGGGTCAACACCTTGCCCGGCGAGCGTCCCCTGTCGTCATGGTAGGCCCGAGTGAGCAGCAGTCCGGCCAGCTCGCCTTGGGAGCCGGCCGATGGCTGCAGGCTCACGTGGGGCAGGCCGCACACCTCGGCCAGCGCCCCTTCCAGCAAGTACATGAGTTCGAGGGCCCCCTGGACATCCCCGTCATCGGAAGCCGGGTGGAGCCCGGCGTAGCCGGGCAGTGCCGCCACCCTCTCGTTGAGTCGCGGGTTGTACTTCATCGTGCAGGAGCCGAGCGGGTAAAGGCCCGTATCGAGATCGTAGTTCCGCCGCGAAAGCCGGTTGTAGTGGCGGACGATCTCTGGCTCGGAGACTTCGGGCAGGCCCGGTGGTTCCTCGCGCAGGAGCTTCGAGGGGATCAGCTCGTCGAGGGAGGGTCCGCCACCGTCCTCCGGGAGCTGGGCAGCCCGTCGGCCGGGGACCGACTTCTCGTAGATCGTCCTCGCCCGGTCGGCCTGCTGGGGCGTCTCGGTCGCAGGACCCGGGCCGTTCACGAGGCCCTCCTGAGAATCGCCGGCTCCGGGATTGCTCTTGGTCCGGCCCCGCCTTCAGAGCCCCTCACCCGCTCAGCGGAGGCTTCCAGGGAGGAGACCAGCCAATCGATATCTGCAGGAGTCCTCTTCTCGGTCAGGGCGACCAGGAATGAGTCTTCGTACTCGGGGTAGTCCCTTCCCAGCGGGTAGACCCGCAGCCTCGGGCCCGAGGGATCACCCCCGGCCCTCAGTTCGGCGACCGGAACCTCGACCGAGCGGACGGCGAACTCCCGTACCACCGGGGCATCGTGGAGCAACTCGAATCCGGGCAGGGTGGATATCCGCTCCCGAGCCGCAGCGGTTCGCCGGGCGAGCAACGTGCCGAGCTCGACGATCCCGGAGCGACCGAGCCACGAGAGGTGGATCGTCGCGGCAAGGGCATTGAGTGCCTGGGATGTGCAGATGTTGCTGGTCGCCTTCTCCCGACGGATGTGCTGCTCGCGGGTCTGGAGCGCCAGGACAAAGCCCCTCCGCCCGTCCGCATCCTCGGTCTCGCCCGCGATCCGGCCGGGCATCCTCCGAAGGTGCTCCTCCCTGGCACAGAAGAAGGCGAAGGAGGGACCTCCGAAATCGAGTCGATTTCCGAGGGGCTGCCCCTCCCCGAAGGCGATGTCTGCCCCACACTCACCCGGCGGCTTCAAGATCCCCAGGGTCACCGGGTCGACCGACACGGCCACCAGGGCCCCGGCCTCGCGGGCCTTGGCGGAGAGAGCCTCTACGTCCTCAATCGAGCCGAGGAAATTGGGGCTCTGGAGGATGACCACAGCCGTCTCCCCGTCGATCGCATCCTCGAGCGCTCCCAAGTCGGTCAGGCCGCCCTCGAGGCCGACCTCGACCACCTCGCACCCGAATCCCGCGGCGTGGGTCCTCAAGACCTCCCGAGCGTGGGGGTGGAGGCCCCTGGAGACAAGGACCCTGCTGCGCCCCGTAGCCCCGAGCGCCAGGTAGGCGGCCGCGGCTGCGGCCGAGGGGCCTTCGTAGAGGCCCGCGTTCGACACCGGAAGACCGGTCAGCTCCGACATCGCGGTCTGGAACTCGAACATTGCCTGGAGTCCCCCTTGAGAGACCTCCGGCTGGTAGGGGGTGTACGGAGTCAGGAACTCCGAACGAGAAGTGATCGCGTCGACGATCGCCGGTACGTAGTGGTCGTACATCCCGGCCCCCAGGAAAGACGGCTCCGAATCCGGTGGCCGGTTGGCCGCGGCGAGGCCGGACAGCCGTTCGAATACCTCACCCTCGGGGAGCCCGTCGTCCATCGCCAGCGGCCTGTCCAGCCGCAGCCCGTCCGGGATCGTCTCGAGCAGCTCCTCCTCGCTGCCCAGCCCGAGCAGCTCGAGCATCCGTTGCCGGTCACCGTTGGTCAGCGGCGTGTAACCGGCCATCAGGAGCCGTCCTCCAGGCTCGCGCCGTAGGCGGCGGCGTCCATCAGGGCCTCGGCCTCGGCCGGATCAGACATCCGGATCCGGACCATCCATCCGGCGCCATAGGGATCGGCGTTTATCGCCTCCGGTGCGTCGGCGAGATCGCCGTTCACCGCTGTCACCTCGCCCGAGAGCGGAGCGACAACGTCTGAGACGGCCTTGACGGACTCGACCTCCGCGTAGGGGGAATCCTTCGACACCTCGGTTCCGACGTCCGGGGGATCGAAGAAGACGACCTCGCCAAGCGCATCCTGGGCGTACCAGGTGATCCCGAGCACGGCTTCGTCACCCTCGATACGGGCCCAGTCGTGTTCCGGGTGGTAGCGGAGATCTTCCGGGTAGGAGGCTTCGGCCATCGTCTCACCCCTTTCCGTGCTCGACAGATGCTACGAAAACAGGGGCTTCGAGGATACGCGTGCGGCCCGACGCTTCCCCCGCACGTCGATGGTCAGCGGGGTGCCCTTCTCGGTGAGATTCGCTTCCACCAGCGCGAGCCCGATCCCCTTGCCGGTCGAGGGGGAGAGGGTTCCGCTGGTCACCACCCCGACTACAGACTCCCCGTCGAGTACCTCGTTGCCAGATCTGGGAATCCCATCCCCCTCGATCACGAGGGGGATCAGCTTTCGTCCCGGCCCCTCCCGACGCAGGGCCTCGACCCGCTCGGCCCCCGTGTAGCCGCCACCAGTACGACAGGCCCAGGCGAGTCCGGCCGTGATCGGGTCGATCTCCGGACCGAGGTCATTGCCGTGGAGGTGGAAGCAGGCCTCGAGTCGAAGCGTGTCGCGTGCTCCGAGGCCACAGGGGACCACCCCTGCATCGATCAGCTCGTTCCAGATCGGGATCGCGACCTCGGGCTGCACCATGAGTTCGACCCCGTCCTCCCCCGTGTAACCGGTCCCACAGATGAAGGCCGGTCGCCCGCCGATCTGGTCGACCCGTATCCCGTTTCGGGCCGGCAGACCGACCCCGAGCACCGAACCGACCACTTCACGTGCGTTCGGCCCCTGAACCGCGATCATCGCCAGGTCGGCCGAGATGTCCCGAACGAAGGCATCACGCTGCCGGGATGCCGCTCCGAGGATCGCCAGGTCTCCCGCGTGGTTGGCAGCGTTGGTGACCAGCAGGAAGCGGTCGTTGCCGAGCCGGTAGGCGATCAGGTCGTCGACCACCCCTCCCTCGGCATCGAGCATCAGCGTGTACTGGGCACCATTGATCGGGATCGCCGAGGCGTCGTTGCTGAGCGTCGCCATCAGCAGGTCGACAGCGGCCGGACCCTCGACCTCGATCCTTCCCATGTGGGAGACGTCGAACATCCCGACATGGGTCCGGACGGCGACGTGTTCCTCCCGGATGCCGTCGTACTGGACCGGCATCTCCCACTCGGCGAAGGGAACCATCCGTGCCCCGGCTTCCAGGTGGGCTGCGTGGAGGGGGGTCTTTCGGGGCTCTTCGCCCTGGTCGGTCACTGGCCGATCCTAGTCGGCCGGCTGCCGCCGGGGATTCAGTCCTTGAGGAAGGAGGGAACGTCTATGTCGCTGTCGCCGACCTCGAGATCGCGAATGTCGCGCTCCTCGTCCGGCACCCGCTTCTTGCTCTCGTAACGCCGCCGTACCCGCTCCGGGGAACGGGCGAGCAGCTCGAAGCCTTCGAACCCTGTCGCGATGACCGTGACCCGGACCTCATCGACCATCGAACGGTCGACCACGGAGCCGAAGATGATCGTCGCGTCGCGATCGGCTTCCTCCTGGATCAGCTGGGCCGCCTCGTTGACCTCGAACAGTCCGAGGTCCTCGGGACCGGTGATGTTGAGCAGCATCCCGGTCGCCCCGGAGATCGACTCCTCGATCAGCGGTGAGGTGATCGCGGCCTTGGCGGCCTCGATCGCCCTGCTCTCCCCCTGGCCGGTACCGATACCCATCAGGGCCGAACCTGCGTCGCGCATGATCGTCCTGACGTCGGCAAAGTCGAGGTTGATCAGGCCAGGGATCGTGATCAGGTCGGTGATCCCCTGGACTCCCTGACGGAGGATGTCATCGGCCATCTGGAAAGCCTCGACCAGGGTGGTCCTGCGTTCGACCGCCTCGAGAAGTCTCTCGTTGGGAACGATGATCAGGGTGTCGACGTTGTTACGAAGTTTTTCGATCCCCTCGATCGCCTGCTGCATCCGCTTCTTGCCTTCGAACTCGAAGGGCTTGGTCACGGCTCCGACCGTCAGGGCACCGATCTCCTCCTTGGCGATCTCGGCGATCACCGGCGCAGAACCCGTCCCCGTGCCGCCGCCTTCGCCGGCGGTGACGAAGACCATGTCGGCACCCTTCAGGGCCTCCTTGATCTCGTCGCGGCTCTCTGCTGCAGCCCCGGCCCCTACTTCAGGGCGCGCTCCGGCCCCCAGACCCTGGGTCAGCTCCTGGCCGATCGCAATCTTGACGTCGGCGTCGCACTCCTCGAGTGCCTGGACATCGGTGTTTACCGCGATGAACTCGACGCCGCGGACTCCCGCGTCGATCATCCGGCTGACCGCGTTGGTACCACCGCCGCCGCAGCCCACGACCTTGATCACTGCCAGGTAACTGTTGTCCACGCTTTCTCCCGATCCCGCTCGTTCAGGTGTCCACGAGCTGCTGAAGCCTCGCCCCGGGCCTCGCCCGGTTGGTGTGAAGATGGCCCAAAGTAGGCCACGGCGTCGGATCTGTCAACGGCCGAAACCGATCGTTCAGGACCAAAGTCTCAAGTATCACTTTAGGGTTTGGCAACCCTCTACTTCAGGTGCAGCCTCCGGGCCCTGAGCGACCGATCGGGCCGGTCAGGAGCCTACAGCGGGCCTCCAGGGCACGGTCAGGTCGATGTAGCGGGCCGAGACCAGCTCGGGATCTGCGATCACGGTAGTCGCGGCCTTCCACTTCGCCCCGGCCTTCGAATCGTCGCCGAAGACCAGGACCAGCCCATTCGAGAGTTCGACCTCTATCCCCTTCTCGCCCATCCTGCTCTCGACCACGAATGGCCTGATCTCAGTTGGCACGCTCCCCAGGACGATCGCCTGCGAGAGCCTCGGGCCGCCGAGCGATGTGCTGTCCGTCGGAGGTGCCTTGCCCGGAATCAGCGGGAGCGTCTCGACCCCCTCGGCAACGGGCCCGAGCACCGTTCCGTCCGTCGCGACGAGGACGGCCTCGTCCTCCTCGCCGATCACCGCCCCGTCCTCCCTGAGCTCCAGGCGCGCGGTGGCCCCGTTCGGGAAATCCGTCTGGACATCGATACCGGCGACCCTCGGATACGGCTCGAGCGCCTCCTCCAGGTCACCCTGGCGAACGTGGACGGTGGTCATTCCCTCGAGACTCGTGGTCACGGTCTCGGTCAGTTCGGTTGCCTCGCCCTCGCCGTCCTTGCCCGAGAGCGTTTCGAGGCCGGTCACCTGGACCTCCCGGATTTCGAAGACCGGAAGGTCCCGGAGCCAGACGAACCAGGCGATCGCAAGGCCGAGGAGGAGCACCAGGAGGCCGAGGAGCAGGAAGCGGAGGCGTCGTCTCCTGGCGACCCGCCCCCGAATCCTGGTTGCAGCACCGGCCGGACCCGCCCCGGAGGTCCTTCCGGAACGGGCCTTCCCGGCGCCCCCGCTACCGGCCAACTTCCCAACCTTCCGGCCAGACGACCTCGCCCAGAACCTGCACCTCCGGCTCGAGGGCCACCCCGAATTCCTCCGCGACCCGTTCCCGACCTGCCGACATCACGGCGATCACGTCGGCAGTGGTCGCCTCACCCATGTTCTCGACGAAGTTGGCGTGGACCTCGGAGAACCTGGCCCCACCGATCCGAAGGCCCCGACACCCGGCCTCGTCGAGCAGCTGTCCGGCGCTCCGTTCCCCTGCCTTCGGATCTTCCGGGTTCTTGAAGGTCGACCCGAAGGTCTTGATCCCGGAGGGCTGGGTCTCCCTTCGCCAGGCCCGCATCTCGGCAAGGCGTTCGCGGATCGCCTCGGGGCTGTCGGGAGAGAGTCGGAAGTCGACCCTGGAGACGACCTGGTCCGGTCCAATGTTCGAACTCCGATAGGCGAAGTCGAGGTCCTCGGGGCCGACCCGGTGGATTCCGTCGGCATCGCAGAGCTCGACCGAGTCGATCACGTCGGCCAACTTCCCTCCGTATGCATTCGCATTCATTCGGACCGCCCCGCCGGCCGTGCCGGGGATGTTGACCCCGAACTCGAGGCCGGCGAGGCCCCAGGCGGCCGTCTTGGCGGCGGCCGAGGGCAGTCGCACCGCCCCACCGAGCGAGACCACCTCCCCGTCCCTCTCGATCATCGAGAAATCGCCGTCGAGCTTGATCGCGAGGCCCCGGAATCCGTCGTCTGCGACGAGGAGGTTCGACCCCGAGCCGATCAGGCCGACCACGAGCCCTTCCGCCTTTGCCCACCCGAGAACTTCGACCAGGTCGGCAGTCGTCCCGGGCTGCGCCAGGAAGTCGGCCGTGCCACCGGTCCTCACCGTGGTGAATCTCGCAAGGGGCCGATTCGCCTCGACCCCGGCCGGAAGGTGCCGATTGCCGGACGAACTCATGACTCCCCGTCCCCTTCGGTCACGAGGCGCCCGGCCAGTCCCGAAACGTCACCGGCTCCGATCGTCACCACGAGATCACCCTGCCCGGCGATGCTCCGGATGGCCCGGTCGGCAGCTTCGAGGTCCGGGGCCCACCAGGCCCCACGCCCGCCATTTCGGTCGGTCGTCTCACGAAGGATGTCGAGTCCACTAACCCCGGCAAGCGCCCCTTCCGGGACCTCCCGGGCCGGGTAGACCTCGGTCACCACGACCCGATCGGCTCCGGCCAGCGCCTCGCCGAACTCGGGCGCCAAGGCCTGGGTCCGGGAATAGAGATGCGGCTGGAAGACGGCGAGGACCCGGCCGGGGGCGATCTCGCGCAGGGCTTCGATCGTCGCCCTTACCTCCGTCGGATGATGGGCGTAGTCGTCGTAGACGGGGATGCCACCCATCTCGCCCCTGAACTCGAGGCGCCGGGAAACCCCGGGGAAGTCGGCCAGTGCCGCTGCCGCACCATCGGACTCGACGCCGATCGCCTGGAGTGCAGCGAGGGCCGCACGGGCATCGAGCAGGTTGTGCCTGCCCGGCACTTTTAGGACCAGGGCCTCGGGCCCCGGACCCTCGAGGTCGAACGTGACGGTCTCGGAGGCCAGTCCGTCGAGGAAGGCGGTGGCCGGATCGGCCCCGGGCAGCACCGCCGTTCCGACTCCGGTCACGAACTCGGCGAACGCCTTGCGAAGGGCGGCCATCCCGTCCCAGTTGGCGTGGTGGTCCATCTCGAGGTTGGTCACCACCGCCACTGTCGGGTCCAGCCTGAGGAAACTGCCGTCGCTCTCGTCCGCCTCGACCACCACCGGACCCTCGCCGCTCCACGAAGCGTTGGTCGGTGTGCCACCCGGCCCCAGATCCGGAACCTCGCCCCCGACGAAGAAGGCCGAGTCGATCCCCAGGGATCGAAGGGCCCAGGCGACCATCGCGGTAGTCGTCGTCTTGCCGTGGGTCCCGGCAACTGCGACGACCTGGCGGCCCTGGCAGGCCTCGGCCAAGAGTTCGGATCGGTGGAGGATACGGAGCCCGGCGTCTCGGGCCGCGAGGATTTCGGGGTTGTCGTCACCGATCGCCGAGGAGAGGACGACCTCCGCCCCGTCCGGGACGTTGGTCGCATCATGGCCGACCGCGACCTCGATCCCAGCCGCCTCGAGCCTCTCCAGGTAGGAAGAGTGATCGCGGTCGGAACCGGTGACCGAGGCGCCGAGCTCGAGCACCGCCAGGGCGAGGCCACTCATCCCGGCCCCCCCGGCTCCCACGAAATGGATCTTCCGGTCGGCCCAGTCCCCGCTCATCGGCGGCCCTCCGACGCTGACCGCTCGACCGCCCGGGCCACCCGCTCGGCCGCGTCCGGACGGGCCAGTGAACGGGACGCCTCCGACATCCCTTCGAGGCGGCCCGGATCCCCGAAGAGTCCGCTGACCGACCCGGCGATCAGCTCGGGGGTCAAGTCGCCGTCGGAGAGGACGACGGCCGCGCCGGCCTCCTCCATCCACTTGGCATTGGCCGTCTGGTGGTCGGCCGAGGCATGCGGATAGGGGATCAGGATCGCCGGCTTGCCGGTGGCGGCCAGCTCGAAGACCGAGCCCCCGGAACGCGATAGGGCGAGGTCCGAGGCAGCCAGCGAGTCGCCGAGATTCGGTTCGTACTCGAGCAGGTGGTACCCGGTCGAATCGTCGACCCGCTGGAGCAGGGCCTCGACTTCGGAGTGGTCGCGCCGACCGGTTATGTGGATCACGTCGAAATCACGCGCGGATGCCTCACCGAAGGCCTGAACCGAGGCGGTATTGATCGAGAGGGCCCCCAGGCTCCCCCCCGTCACGAGGAGACACTTCCTTTCCGGGGCGATTCCAAATCGCCGCCTCGCAGCCGCCCGATCGCCCTCGATCACCGATCGCTCGACTGGGCGGCCGGTGACCTCGACCCCGCTTCCTTCGATGCCCTCGATCGGGAAGGCCAGGCAGAGGGTGGCTGCCCTCCGGCGAAGCAGTCGGTTTGCCAGCCCGAGCCTGCGGTCGGCCTCGGTGAGCACGAGGGGGATTCCCCTCCGTGCAGCGGCCAGTCCCACCGGTCCGGCGACGAAACCGCCACCACCGACCACCACCGATGGCTTCGTCCGATCGAGGAGTCGACCGGCCTCAGGGAGGGCCCGGGCCGCCATGAGGAGTGCCCGAGCCGCCTTGACCGGGTTCCTTCGATCGATCCCCGAGAGGTCGAGCAACTCGATCGGGTAACCGGCTTCCGGCACCAGGTCGGCCTCGGTTCGACCGCGGGCCCCCGCGAACGAGACTTCGCAACCGTCCGTCGCCAGGACTTCAGCCACGGCCAGGGCGGGCACGACGTGCCCGGCCGTGCCGCCGGCCGCGATCAGGACGCGGCGTCCGCCGGATCCTCGCTCCGAGTTCGTTCGTTCGCTCTCCATCACCTTCGATCACCCTCAGTTTCGCACCGGGCCCCCCGGCCTTTCGGGGTCGACTCGACAACGCCCCTCCCTTGGCCACATTGAGCAACAACCCGACCGCGAGTAGTGTGAGGATCAGGCTGTTGTTCCCGTAGGAGACGAGCGGCAGCGGAACACCCGTCAGTGGGGCCATCCCCATCACCGCGTACATGTTGAGAGCGGCCTGGGCAACCACCAGCCCGGTCAGCGCCCCGGCGAGGATACGGCCGTACGAATCCCTGGCCTCACGTGCGATCCGAAAGCCGGCGAAGGCAAAGGCACCGAAGACGACGATCAGGACGGTGATCCCGATCAGGCCGAGTTCCTCCCCGATCACCGCGAGGATCATGTCGGTATGGGCCTCCGGCAGGTAGAGGGCCTTCTGGATGCTGTTGCCGACCCCGACCCCCCCTATGCCCCCGGATCCGATCGCGATCTCGGCCTGGAGCACCTGGTAGCCGGCACCCGAAGGGTCGGCCCCCGGGTTGAGGAAGGTGAGGATCCGCTCGCTGCGTTCGGGGCTGATCAGGGTGACCAGGAGACCCAGGACGGCGACCGGGGCCACGATCAGCCCGAGCTCGCGCATCCGGGCTCCGGCGACGAAGAGAGTGATCAGTCCGGCGCCGACCACGATTATCGCGCTGCCGAAGTCCGGCTGGATGACCACCAGCAGTGCACCCATTCCGACCAGCCCGAGATAGGGGGCCATCTCCCGGATCGATTGGACCCGTTCGGGACGATCCGCGAAAAGGTAGGCCCCGTAGAGGATCACCGCCGGTTTGAGGAACTCGGCCGGCTGGATCGTCACCGGTCCGGCGACCAGCCAGCCAGTCGTGCCATTGACTTCCCGACCGGCGACAAGGACCACCAGCAGGAGGAAAAAAGTGACCCCGACGAAGGCCGGGGTGATCGAGCGGATCCGGTCGAGGGTCGTCCGGGAGGCCCAGGCAAGGGCCACGAAGCCGATCGCCCCGGCTATCAGGGTCATCCTGAAGTACGAGGCGCTGTCGGCGAGCCCGCCGTCGTCGAGGATCGTCCGGGTCGAGGAGGCGGAGAAGACCATCACCGCGCCGAGCGCGAAGAGGATCATCGTCGCCGTCAGGAGGATCCCGTACTCGACCGGGGTGTCCTCCGTCTTTCGGGGACACCGTCGCTTCCGACGTGGTCGGAGGGCCGTTCGGGCATCCGGTTTGCGAGGTCCGCGAGAGCCTTTTCCCCTACGAGGCATCGAGTGCCCCCACCAGACTCCTGAACCTTTCGCCGCGCTCCTCGAAGTCCCCGAACTGGTCGAAGCTGGCCGATGCCGGGGAGAGGAGGACGGTTTCCCCGGGCTGGGAGTCCCGGGCGGCTGCCTCGACCGCGGTCGACAGGTCACCGCTCCTGACCAGCTCGACGCCGCTCCCCTCCAGTGCGGACCGGATCTCGTCGGCGTTCTCGCCGATCAGGTAGACGGCGGTGCAGGACTCCGCCACCGAATCGGCCAGCGCCCCGTAGTCCTCCCCCTTGCCGCGACCACCGAGGATCAGCCGGGTCCCACCCGGGAAGGAGGCGAGGGCGGTAAGGGTCGCGGTCACGTTGGTCGCCTTCGAGTCGTTGACCCAGAAGACCCCGTCGACCTCGCCGACCGGTTCGAGCCTGTGGGCCACGCCGGCGAAACCGGCCAGCCCCTCGGCGACCGCCTCTTCAGGAAGCCCGAAACCGAGGGTGGCCGCAGCCGCTGCCATCGCATTTGCGACGTTGTGTGGTCCGATGAGGCCGACCTGCTCGACCGGCAGGAGAGGACGGCCCTCGACTTCGATCTCGTCACCCTCGACCCTCACCTCCGCTCCTGCACCGTCGCCTTCGCCCGGCGGCAGGAAGCCGACCCTCCGGGCGCCACCGGGGATTTCCCGGTCGGCAAGCCACTGGTCACCGAGGTTGAGGACGGCAAGGTCGCCCTCGACCTGATTGCGGAAGATCCTCAGCTTTGCGTTGCCGTAGGCGTCGAGGTCGGTGTAGCGGTCCAGGTGGTCGGGCGCGAGGTTGAGGAAGACGGCGCACTCGGGTGCAAAGGCGGAGGTGTCCTCGAGCTGGAAGCTCGAGCACTCGCATACGACGGTCGCGCCGGGCTCGGATTCGATCGCGAGCGCAGTCAGGGGCCTGCCGACGTTGCCGACCGCTTCGACCGGACGACCGGCAGCCCTGAACAGGTGGGCCGCCAGCTCGGTCGTGGTGGTCTTTCCGTTGGTGCCTGTCACTGCGAGGAATGGGGCCTCGACCATCCGCCAGCCGAGCTCGAGCTCGCCGATTACCTCGATGCCCCGGTTCCGTGCCTCCGAGACCACGGCTGCGTCCTGTGGCACCCCGGGACTCTTTACGACGGTCCGGACGCCATTGAGGCGATCCAGGCCCTCTTCCTCGAGAAAATGGGGAACGCCTGCATCGTCGAGTCCGGTGAGATCGGATGGACGTCCGGCGTCGACCCCCGTTACCTGCTCACCCCGAAAGGCCAGGGCCCGGGCCGCCGAGACGCCCGAGCGTGCAAGGCCCACCACCAGGAAGGGCCCGTCCGGAAGCGGGGGTCGGCCCCTCGATGGGTGGACGGTCTCCACCGAGCCACCTTCTACGCGGGTCGGGCCATCCCTTCACCCGGGGAGCCGTGCTCAGATCGACTGCTGGTAGAGGGCGAAGCCGACCCCACCACAGACCGCCGCGATGATCCAGAACCGCAGCATCACCTTGGTCTCGGACCAGGCCATCATCTCGAAGTGGTGGTGGAGCGGGGCCATCATCAGGACGCGACGGCCAAAGGTCCGGAAGCTGAACACCTGGATCAGGACCGAGAGCGCCTCGATCACGAAGATCCCACCGATGATGATCAGGAGGATTTCGGTCTGGGTCACCACCGCGAACGCACCTATAGCCCCTCCTAACCCCAGGGATCCGGTGTCCCCCATGAAGATCGAGGCCGGGAATGCGTTGAACCAGAGGAAGCCGATACACCCCCCGACGAAGCAGACGGCCAGGAGCGCGAGGTCCTGCTGGCCGACGGTGACGTAACAGATCGCCGTGTAGGTGAGGAGGACGATCGCGCTGGCCCCGGCGGCCAGGCCGTCGAGCCCGTCGGTCAGGTTGACCCCGTTGGTCGAGCCGGCGATCACCAGGAAGACGAGGATGAAGTAGAGGACCGGGCCGATGTAGATGCTGGCGTCGCCGCCGATCCTCAGGAAAAGCTCCGGCTCGAGGCCGAGCTCGTGCCGGGCTACCCACCAGAGGATGAGGGCCAGCAGGACCTGGACCAGGAGCTTGTAACGGGCCGGGAGTCCGAGCGAGCGCTGCTTGACGATCTTGATGTAGTCGTCGGCGAAGCCCAGCGCAGCGCAACCCAGGGAAATCCCGAAGACGGTCAGGGCAGCTATCCCGTCCCTGCCGCCCTCGTGGAGGAGGAGGAAGGGGATCGCGACGGCGACGAAGATGATCAGGCCACCCATCGTCGGAGTGCCGGCCTTCACCTGGTGTTCGGTCGGCCCCTCTTCCCTTATCTGCTGGCCGAACTCCCGCCTGGTCAGCATCCGGATGAACCGCGGCGAGAGGAACAGGCAGAGCAGCATCGCCGCCATGCCGCCGATGACGATCTCGCCCATCAGTCGGCCTTGCCGGTGAGTGCCTCAGCGACCGCCTCGAGCCCGGCCGAGCGGGAACCCTTGACCAGCACGACGGCCCCCGGCCGGTCCCGCCCGGAAAGTTCAGCTGCGGCCCCGGACGGGTCGTCCACCAGCACGTCCGGCCCGTAACCGGCGGCCTCGGGGCCGACCCCGATCACCAGGTCGATCCCGACTTCACGGGCGATTCCCCCGACCTCGGAGTGGTAATCCTCGGCCTCCTCCCCCAGCTCGCCCATCAGCCCGAGGACGGCAATCCTGGTCTCGGCAGGCTCTGAGGCCAGGTTCCCCAGCGCAGCCCTCATCGAGACGGGATTGGCGTTGTAACAGTCATTGATCAAGACGGCGCCGCCCGGGAGCTCGACCCGCTCACCCCTCAGGCTGGACAGCCGTATTCGACCAGTCCCGGCGGACATCTCCGCCGGGCTGAACCCGAGCGCGATTCCGGCCGCGATCGCTGCGAGCGCGTTCTCGAGGTTGTGTCGCTCGGAGAACGGGAAGGAGAACCGCTCCTGGCCGGCCGGAGTGTGGACGGTGGCTTCGAGGGAGCCGTCCGAGACCTCCACCCCGTCGGCGAAGACGTCACCGCCGTCCCCGAAGGTGATCAGGGCCGGGGCGCGGTCGAGATGTGGCGTGAGCAATCCGGGGTCGGCCTGGGCCACCAGGGTGCCGTCCTCGGGCAGGCCGTCGATCAGCTCGGCCTTCGCCTTCGCCACCCCCTCGACCGAGCCGACCAGCTCGACGTGGACCGGCCCGATACAGGTGATCACCCCGACGTTTGGTTCGGCGATCTCGGCAAGCAGGGCGATCTGGCCAAACCCCCTCATCGCCATCTCCAGGACCAGCAGATCGCTGTCTCGGGGGGCCGAGAGGATGGTCAGCGGCAGCCCGATCTCGGTGTTCAGGTTCTGCTCGTTGGCGTGGACCCGTCCAGGAAGGATCGCCCGGGCGATGTCCTTGACGCTGGTCTTTCCTACCGAGCCGGTTATTCCCAGCACCGGAACGCCGAGCACCCGACGCCAGGCGGTGGCCAGACCCTGGAGGGCACGCAGTGGATCGGGGGTCGAGAAGATCCACCCTGACCCCTCAGCGACGACCAGTTCCGCGGCTCGTTCCGGTGTGACCACCACGCCCCAGGCGCCGGCGTCGAGGGCCTGGCCGGCGAATTCCCCGCCATCGACCCTCTCGCCGGGGAGGCCGAAGAAGAGGTTGCCGGGCTCGAGCGCCCGGCTGTCGATCGAGGCCCGGGTGGGCCCCCCGGATGCGCCCTGCTGGACGACCTGGGCACCGAGGGAATCTGCAATCAGGTCGGGCGGGAGGTCGATCATGACCGCTCCCCGAGGTGCCGCCGGGCGACTTCCCGGTCATCGAAGGGGATCTTTCGACCGTCCTCGAACTCCTGGCCCTGTTCGTGCCCCTTGCCGGCAATCACCACCGTGTCCCCCGGGCCCGCCACCTCGATCGCACGCCCGATCGCAGCGTCCCGATCCACCTCGATCACGACCTCGCAACCATCCGGGATCCCGGCCGCCACCTCCCCGACGATCCGCTCGGGCGGCTCCGAGCGGGGGTTGTCCGAGGTCACGACGGTCAGGTCGGACAGCCTCCCGGCCGCCTCGCCCATCAACGGCCGCTTGCCCCGGTCGCGATCCCCGCCGGCGCCGATCACCGTGATCAGCTGCTTCCGGGTCAGCTCCCTGGCCGCCTCGAGGACGTTTGCAACCGAGTCGGGGGTGTGGGCGTAGTCGACGAACACGGCGAAGTCCTGGCCTTCATCGACCGGCTCCAGCCTGCCGGGTACCGGCGAGGCCCCGGCGAGGCCCCGAACCGCTGCCTCCGGCTCGACCCCGAGCAAGATCGCCCCGGCCAGGGATGCCAGCGCATTAGAGACGTTGAAGGCCCCGGCCAGGGGCACCTCGACCTGGAGCTCTCCATCCGGGGAGTCGACCGTGAACCGGGAACCGGTCCTGTCGAACTCGATCCCACGGGCCGTGAAATCCGCCTCCTGCCCGGCGCTCGAGAAGGTGGTTGCGCCGAATTCCCCGGCCAGCCGCCTGCCGTAGGGGTCGTCGGCATTGACCAGGGCGACCCCGGGCCCCATCTCGAAGAGCCGCCGCTTGGCCAGGAAGTAGGACTCCATGTCGCCGTGGTAGTCGAGGTGGTCCTGGGTCAGGTTGGTGAAGACGGCAAGGTCGAACCGGATCGAATCGGCCCGGTGCTGGTCGAGCGCGTGGGAGGAGACCTCCATCACGCAGGCCGAATCCCCTTCGTCGAGCATGCGACGGAAGGTCGCCTGGAGGTCGACCGACTCCGGGGTGGTCCGCTCGACCTCCTCATCCCTACCCCCGACCACCTGCCTGACCGTCCCGATCAGACCGGTCTGCCTGCCGTCTGCCTCGAGCAGGTCCCTGAGCAGGAAGGCGGTGGTCGTCTTGCCGTTGGTGCCGGTGATCCCGGCCACGGTCAGCGATGCGGTCGGATCCGCTTCGAACTCAGCCGCGATCGGGGCCATCGCCTGACGGACGTCCGGCACCTCCACCTCGGCAACCCCTAGCCCAAGGGGGCGATCGACCACCAGGGCCGATGCACCGGCCGAAACGGCTTCGGGTGCAAAACGGTGCCCGTCGGTCACTGAGCCTGGAACGCAGAAATAGAGCCATCCGGGCTCGACCTTCCGGTTGTCGTAGGCCAGTCCGGAGACCTCGGTCGAGGGGTCGCCCTCGATCCTCGCGCCCTCGAGGCGACCGGCGATCTGGTCGAGCCGCATCGCCTGATTCTAGGTAGCTAGTCGGTGGGTACCCCGAGGTAGGGCAGGGCGAACTCGGCGATCTGGCCGAAGGCAGGCGCCGCGACCTCACCGCCTGAGTAGCCGTAGCTCGGTTCGTTGACCATCACCGAAACGACGATCTCGGGGTCCTCGACCGGGGCCATCCCGACGAAGGAGGCGACGTAGCGGGTCTCGGAGTAGCCGCCGTCCTCGGCGATCTGGGCCGTACCGGTCTTGCCCGCGGCCGAGTAGCCGTGGACGTCGACCTCGGAGGCCGTACCGCCCGCTGCGAGCACTCCTTCGAGCATCCGCCGGACCTCGAGGGCAGTCTCGGGGGAGACGACCTCCTTGCCACGATCGACCGGGATCTCCCGTCCGGCCACCGACTGGACGAGCCGGGGCTTCCTCAACTTGCCGTCGCTGGCGAGTGCCGCGTAGGCCGTCGCCATCTGCAACGGGGTCACCGAGAGGCCCTGGCCGATCGGGAGGTTGATCATCGTCGTCCCCGACCAGTCCTCGTAGGCGGGGACGATTCCCTGCTCCTCGGCCGGGAACTCGACCCCGGTCTGGTTCCCGAACCCGAACCGCTCGATCCACTTCGAGAAGCTCCTGCCCCCGACCCCCATCCCGATCGTGATCGCACCGACGTTCGAGGACTGGGCGAGGATGTCGCCGACGCTCAAGGTGACCGTGCCCCGTGGGTGTGCCTCCTCGACCGTTCGGTCGTAGAGGGTGTAGGTCGGGGCCAGGGTGAAGGCGCTCTCGGGGGTCACGGTGCCCTGTTCGAGGGCCGAGGCAACGGTGATCGCCTTGAAGGTCGAGCCCGGCTCGTAGGTGTAGGAGGTGGCGACGTTCCGGAGGTCCTCCTCTTCGGCATCCTCGAGGTGGTCGAGGTCGAGCCCGGGGTAGTTGGCCATCGCCAGGACGTCCGAAGTGTGGGCGTCGAGCACGACCATCGAGGCGTTGACCGGATCGTTCACATCCCCCACCTCGGTGATCACCCGCTCGGCCTCGGCCTGGATCGCCGCGTCGAGGGTCAGCTGGATGCCCTGGCCATCCTGGGGATCGGTCAGGGTCTCGAACGAGATCGGCGACTGGGTCGCGTCCTGGACGATCAGCTGTTCGCCATCGACCCCGCGTAAGACCCCGTCGTACTGCTGCTCGAGGCCGGTCAGCCCCTTGCCTTCCGGGGATACCGCGCCGACCACCTGGGCCGCCAGCTCACCCTGGGGCCGGGTCCGGATCGTGTCGGGGTGCTGCCCGATCGCCTCGTAACCCAGCCGCTCGACCGCTGCCGCCCTGACCAGGTCGACCTTCTTCTCGACGTAGGAGAAGCCGCCCTCGGCGGTGATCGAGTCGAGCACGTCCGTCGGGTCCGCCCCGAGTGCGTTGGCCAGCTCCTCGGCCTGCTTCGGAGCATCCGTCACCTGGTACGGGGTCGCGAAGATGCTCATTCCCGGCTCGGAGCCCGCCAGGGGCCTGCCGGAGCGATCCTGGATCTCCCCTCGAAGGCCCGGTACCTGGAGGACTTCCTGCTGCTGGCCCTGGGCATCCCGGGCGAAGGCCTCGCCGTTCACCCCCTGGAGCCAGAACGAGCGGGCGAACAGGCCGAGCAGGAGGAGGAGGGATGCGAAGAAGAGGAGACCGACCCGAGCCTGGGGGCGGATCACTTGGGGGTCATCCCCCTTCGGCGGCGAGCCTTTGGGCTGCCGCGGCGATGTCTTCCGGGGAGTGCTCGACGAAATGGACCGTGGTCGGGTCGGGCGAGACCATCCCCATCTCGGTCGCCCCCTCTCTCACCTCGGGTACGGAAACGGCCGCTATCCCGGTCGACTCGAGGATCGCGTTGCGTCGCTCGAGCGCCTGGGTCTGGGTCAGGTTCCTGCTGGCCTGGGTGCCGAAGCTGACCGCGACGAGGTTGACCGCGACCAGCCCGGTCAGGAGGATCGCGATGACCACGATCCAGGTGCGGGTCCGGGAGAGGCCCTTGACGGCGCCCGAGTCCGGCAGGGCGACCACCGCCTGGGCAACCCGGGCGGACTGGGTGGCGAAGCTCTTCCTCCGCCTTGCGGCGTGACGGGCGGGACGCGGGGCCGGACGGGGGGCCCGACGGCGCGAGGGTGCCGGCAGCACGGAGGCGGCCTGGGTCGGAGGGGTCATCAGTTCCCCTCCTCCAGCTTGAGCGCCACCCTAAGCCGGGCCGACCTGGCCCGGGGGTTCCGCTCCACTTCCCCGGCCGACGGCATCACCGGGCGTCTGGTCAGGAGTTCGGCCTCGGGCTCGTGCCCGCATACGCAGACCGGGATCTCGGGCGGGCAGGTGCAGCCCTGGGCGAGTCCGGCGAAGAAGCGCTTGACCCTGCGGTCCTCGAGCGAATGGAAGGAAATGACCCCCATCCGGCCACCGACCGGGATCACGTCCCAGGCGATCGGCAGGGCGGCGTCGATCGACTCGAGCTCACCATTGACGGCTATGCGGAGCGCCTGGAACGTCCTCCGTGCCGGGTGGGCCGAACCGAACCGGGCCGCGGTCGGCATCCCGGCGCGGGCTGCCTCTGCAAGGTCTGAGGTCGTCTCGAGCGGGCGCCTGGCGACGATCTCCCGGGCGATGCCGGCGGAGTAGCGCTCCTCGCCGAGGGTTTTCAGGACCTGGCGGATCCTCGACTC
>CAITDZ010000128.1 GCA_903891285.1 uncultured Solirubrobacterales bacterium | reverse complement strand
GGAGACCGGCTACGAAACCGTCGCCGAGCGAGCGCCCGACCCCGCGATGTATCCGGGCGCAGATCCAGCGATGCTGGTTCCGGGGTCCCTGCTCTTCGAACGACCGGCGGAGCCGGTCCCGCTCGAAGATCCCTCGGTCTGGTGGAGATGGTGCCCGGGAGCCTCCTGGCGAGCCCCCTGGGGGCCCGGAAGCGATCTCGTAGGCAAGGATGATCATCCGGTAACCCAAGTCTCATGGGAGGACGCTTCCGCGTATGCCGGCTGGGCGGGGCTGCGACTCCCGACTGAAGCGGAGTGGGAGCGGGCGGCCCGCGGTGGTCTGGAGGGTGCAGAGTTCCCCTGGGGTGACGAACTCTCCCCCGATGGCCACGAGGCAATGAATCGCTGGATCGGGATGTTCCCCTGGGAATGGCTCGGTGGATCAGGCCAGTCCGACCGCCCTGACACCGTGCCGGTCCGGACCTTCGAACCGAATGCGTACGGCCTGTATGGAGTGACGGGCAACGTCTGGGAGCTGACTTCGACCTGGTTCATCCCGGGCGGGGCGATTGCCGCTGACTGCTGTGGTTCCGGAGGGGATCCGCGGAAGCTGGAGGCGAGTCGGGAGCCTGGCAGTGGGATACCCCGAAAGGTTATGAAAGGTGGATCCTTCCTCTGTGCCGAGAACTACTGCAGTCGGTATCGGCCGGCCTCCCGGATACCCCAGACGGTCGAATCCGGGACCTGCCATGCCGGCTTCAGGTGCGCACATGACTGATCAGCGCCGGCGATGCGGCTAGCCTCCGTCCCTCGGAATCATCCAACGACGCGGAGGTAGAAGTGGGATCTGAGAATGGCGGCGGTTCGGCGGCTTGGGCAACCTGGGTCGCCTTTGCGGGCGTAATGCTGATGCTGATCGGTGTCTTCAGTGTCATAGCGGGTCTGGCCGCGCTGTTCGAAGACGACTACTTCGTCAAGGGGCCGTTCGATGGAAAGGTCCTCGTGCTGAGTACCCAGGGCCTCGGGATCTTCTGGCTGGTCCTCGGCACGTTGAAGGTGTTCACCGGCTACGCACTGATCCAGGGTCGGGACTGGGCGCGCGTCGTGACGGTGATCCTCTGCTTCCTCAACGCCGTTGTGGACATCGCTGTCCTGGCGCAGCAGCCTTTTCTCTCGATCATCCTCATTGCCCTCAACGTGACCGTGATCTACGCCGTGACGGTCAAGTGGGAACAGGCGAAGATCGGGATGGGCGACTGAGTCAAGGCCTGCGGACGGGGTATCGCCTCCGTTAGGCTGGACCGATGGGCTGCTTCGTAGCGCTTCTCGCGCTGATTTCGCCGCGCCTGGCCTTGATCGTCCTGGCGCTGTTCACCGATCTGCTCCGGAACGCCTTCGACGGGGACTGGTTCCTTCCGGTGCTGGGTTTCTTCATCCTTCCCTGGACGACGCTCGCCTGGTCGGTCGTGGCGGGCCTCTCCGAAGATGTCACCCCGTTCGGGATCCTCTTGGTGATCTTCTTCTTCCTGGTCGATCTCTACTCGTATGGAAAGTCCCAGGCAGTTCGTTCGGCAAGAAGTGGATGAGAGCGGTGGCGGTCGGGCGACCTGGCTCGGTCACTCGACGGTCCTTCTGGAGCAGTCGGATACGAAACTGCTGACCGATCCGGTCTTTCGGGATCGGGTGCTCCATCTTCGTCGACACAAGGGGATACAGGGCGTCGAGAGGCCCGAAGGAGTCGACGCCGTTCTCCTCTCCCATCACCACTTCGACCATCTCGACCGCCCGAGCCTTCGCGCCCTCGACCCGGAGACCCTCGTGATCGGAGGACCAGGCACCAGGGGTCTGCTTCGGCGGGAAGGCTTCAAGCGGGTCGTCGACCTTCAACCGGGCGAGACCGTCGATCTCGAACGGGTGACGGTCAGGGCTACCCCGGCGGAGCACCGCGGTGCAAGGACGCCCCTGCATCGGGAGGGGGAGGCGGTGGGATTCATGGTCGAGGGCGAGAGCAACGCTTACTTCGCCGGCGACACCGATCTCTTCGAAGGGCTCGACGAAGTGGCCCGGGGGGCAAACCTGGCCCTTCTGCCGGTATGGGGCTGGGGGACTACGATCGGCGAGGGGCACCTCGACCCCCGGCGAGCGGCGGAAGCACTGTCGCTGTTCAGGCCCGATGTGGTGATTCCGATCCACTGGGGCACCTTCGCCCCGTTCGGGTTGGGCTCGCGCCTCTGGCGAGAACGCCACGTTCCGGTTCGGGAGTTCGAACGGTTCGCAGGGGACGTTGCTCCCGGGACCGAAGTGAGGGTCCTCCTCCCCGGCGAAGAGGCGACCTACCCCTGAGCCCGCGCCCGGTCCGGGGCCGGTACCCCGTCTGTGCCCATCCACCTCGTGAAGATCCGATAGATCGTTTCGGCTCCGAGTACGGGGTCGACCGGCCACTCCAGCTCTGCCGGGTGGAGCACGAAGGGATGGGACTGGGTTCCTCCGAGGCCGCCGTGGGACCCGACCAGCTCCTCGAAGGCTGCGACCTCATCGAGCTCCTCCCAATAGGTGCTGTTGAGGACGATGTCCGGGCAGGTCGAGAAGCGATGGGTCCGCTCGACGTGTTGGCGTGCGTTCGGACCGAAAGGAATGAGCGGGTCGACTCCCTCGACCCTTCCGGTCTCGAGATGGAGTCGGCCGGCTTCGCCGATCACCACCCCTCCCGAAGCCGCCGTGTCGACCAGCAGGAAACCGATCCCCGGGTGGGCCGCGAGGCCATCGACCAGTCCCGGGTATTCCTCTTCGAGCTTTTCGAGGGTGACCCGTCCATCCTCCCGGGGAAAACTGACCAGGCCGAGGTTCCCGGAGGCCATCACGACCAATTCGGGGAGGCCCCCATCCTGCACGAGAGCCCCTGTCTCAGGGCCTTCACCGTCGGTCTCACCCTCGGCAAGGCGCCCACCTGTCGCAACCTTGATCGTCTTTCCCGTGGCGCTCTCCTCCGTGGATGCCTCCGCCACCGATGCCCTGAGATAGGCCCGCGCCTCGTCATCCTCGTCGAGCTCGGCGATCGCCGCGCCTCCGGCAAGTCCGGACACGAGGTCCTCGAGACTCTCCCCGTACCGATCGAGGAAGGTCTCTCCCTGGGATTGACCGTGGTCCGAGAGGACGATCACCCGGTAGGGCCGCGGTGCCTCCGGGAGGACTTTCAGCAGTCGTCCGATCGCCCGGTCCACCTTCCGCAGGGCAGTCAGGGTTTCCGGTCGCTCGATGCCGGAGTGGTGGGCCACCTCGTCGTAGGCGAGGAAGGTCGTATAGATGGCGGGACGTCCGGCCATCAGGTCGGATATGACTGCCGAGACCTGGAGGTCGAGCTGGATCACGGTCGACCAGGCCCTCATCACCGAGTAGGTGAAGCCGCGATGGATAGCCGGCTCGACACCGGACCGCCTGGCCCTGATTGCCGAGATTCGCTCGGAAACCAGTTCGACCAGGGCCGAGAAACCGGTCCCAACGACGGCGAACGGACGGGAGAAGTAAGCGGCGTAGTCCCTCCCCAATTTGTCTCGACGATCGAGGATCGTGCTCATGGTGAGCTGGCAGTGGGGGGCGTCACCGGAGAGGATGTTGGCGCGGCTCGCCCCGTCGTTGGCCAGAAGTCCCTCGCCGTTGGAGTGGCGCCGCTCGAGCTCGGCGGCATCCTTTGGATGATTCGTGACGATCGCACGGTCGGAGTCCTTCTCCCACCAGCGGAAGGCCGGCATGTCGGAGTTACTCCCGTGGAGGATCCCGGCCTGACAGGCCCCGGTCTGGGAGGACCAGTCGGTCTCCCAGCCACGGAGCCGGTGGGAGCCACCTCGAACGAGGCGGCTGAGGTTCGGGGCATTCCCCGATGCCAGGGCCCTTCGAAGTACGTCGTGAGCGAGACCGTCGATCTCGATGAACAGGTAACCGGTTCCCGGCTGGTCGTTGACCAGGCCGCCCTTCTCGACCTGCCGTCTTACGGTGCGCAGGTACCAGCGTGAGTCCTGTTCGAAGGCGAGCATCGGTGCGAGGATCGTCGTCCCGAGCGAGAGCAGGAGGGCTACCAGAGCCGCCTCGATGAAACCGTCGAACCGGAGCCAGGGGAGCTCAGTCAAGACGAGCCCGACGATGGCGGCGTTGAGTACGAGCGCCCCGAGACCAAGGCTGACGACCGCAACCGGAAGGGTCAGACGAACGACCAATGGCCAGACGATCGCGTTCAGAAGCCCGATCAGTACCGCGGTTGCAACCCCTGCCCAGATGCCATCTATCGCGAAGCCGGGCAGGAGCCAGGCCAGCGCGAAGAGGACGATGGTGTCCAGCAGCACCACCGCGATCCCGTGCTTCAGATAGCCCCCCGCGCCGGGGTCAGGGTTCGAGCTCTTCCCGTTCGCCGCCATCCAGGCTTACTTTCCCACAAGGGGCCTCAGGCCGCCCGGGGGAGGGGGGTCTCGATTGTTAGGGTCGCCCCATGGCGGTAACCGATCAGGTGAGGGGGCTCCTTGCCCCACTGGTCCCCGATGCCCTTTCCGGGCGCGATCTTCCACCGGGTCCGAGGGGACTCGACAACGCGCTGTTCGTCGCGAAGACGACCAATGACTTCATGCGGCCACTGATCTCGATGGCGGCCGAGTACGGACCGGTCAGCGCGACCTTCAGCCGTGGCAGGACCCTGGTCGTGCTGGCCAATCACGAGGCTGCACGCCATGTTCTGGTCACGAACCAGGACAACTACGTGAAGGGAATCGAGTACGAGCTCCTGAGGATCGTCCTCGGGGAGGGGCTGCTGACCAGCGAGGGGGAGAGGTGGCAGACCCAGAGACGGCTGGTGCAGCCCCTGTTCGCCAAGCGGCACATCGGCGAGTTCGTCGGTCAGATGACCGATGCGACACGGGATTCTCTCGACACCGGTCCGCTCTCGGATCTCGGTGAGGGGGAGGGGCTCGACATCAACCGGGCGATGATGGAGTTGACCCTCGACGTCGTCGGGAGGACCCTCTTTGGAGCCGACCTGACCGAGGACACCGCCAGGCGAGTGGCTCCGGCGATGAATGACGTACTCACCCTGGGAACGCGAATGGTGAGGAGGCTGCCGACATTCGTCATCGCCTCACTGCCCGGCTTCAACATGAGGCGCGCCATCGCGCTCAACCCCGAATCCATCCGCTTCAGGAGGGCGGTGGAGCAACTGCGCGGAGTCATCGACGAACTCCTCGTCGAACGCGAGATGAGCGGCAATCCCGGCGAGGACCTCTTCGGTCTGATGCTGACCACGACCGACCCCGAGACGGGCGAGCCGATGGAGCGAGACCGGATCGCCGACGAGCTGATGACCTTCATGCTCGCCGGACACGAAACGACCTCGAACGCCCTCTCCTGGGCTTTCAGGTGGCTTTCGCTCAACCCCGAGGCCCGCGAGACGATGGTGGGGGAGGTCGACGAGGTCCTGGGTGGCCGCACCCCCTCCTTCGAGGATGCCGATCGCCTTCCGTGGACCAGGGCCGTAGTCGAGGAATCGATGAGGCTTTCACCGCCGGCATGGATGGTCGGTCGCAAGGCGGTCGAGGAAGACCGGGTGAGCGGCTACAGGATCCCTGCGGGTGCGAGCACGATGGTCCTCATCCGCAGCATCCACAGGGACCCCGAGGTCTGGGAGAACCCCGAGGGCTTCGACCCCCGTCGCTTCCTGCCCGAGAACAGGGGGGAGCTCCCCCGCAGCGCCTACCTCCCCTTCGGCGCCGGTCGAAGGATCTGCGTCGGCTCGACCTTCGCCCTGGTCGAGGCAACCCTGCTGCTCGCGATGATCTCTCAGCGCTACGAGTTCGACCTGCCTCCCTGGGCGTCGGTGACTGAGGACGCCGCGATCACCTTGCGGCCGAAGGGTGGTCTGAAAATGGTTGCCCGGCCGAGGCCCGGATTAGTTCAGACCGTCCCTTCCGGGCGAGCCCAGTACGCCTGAGGCTCGACAGCGCCCGACCTGGAAGCCGTCTGGACGCCCCCCGGCGGCTCCTAAGAGCCGTTTCCCGAATCAGGAGGGGGATACGGGCGGGCGACATCACGAGGACGGCTCTACCCGTAAGGATCATTGGTTTACATAACGAACATTATCGGGCAGAAGTGGTATTGAGGACGATCGGGTCATGGCTTCCCGGCACCGGGGGAAGCGCGGAATCCCGACCTGAACAGTGCAACCTCAGCACTCCTGCCGGTTTATACTCGCGAAAGCCCGATTGGCGGTCGCCGAGGCGGGTAATTCTAGGAGAGGAGAACCCGTGTCGCATCGTTCACTGAACTTCCGCACAATCACAACGGGCCTGGTGGCCTCGCTCGCCGCAGTCGTCGGCTTCGCAGCCCTTGCGTCGGCTTCCCACGCCCAAGTCACTGCGGGCAGCTACTTCCAGTCCCAGCTAAAGGCAAAGGGGTCGAAGAAGGCGGCCGAGAAGGCGACGATGGCCGCGATGAAGGGCGAGAAGGGCTTCTATGGCTTCAAGCTGAAGGCGAAGGACATTCCGGCCAAGCACGGTACGCTGATCTGGACAAAAAAGGGTAAGAACCGCCCTGAGGCGAAGAGCACCCATCTGGTCCTTTATTCCTCGAGGAGCATCTCCGGCAAGAAGATCGTGGTTTCGGGGACTGTGATGATCCCCAAGACTCCGATGCCGAGGGGCGGGTACCCGGTGATCAGCTGGGCCCACGGCACCGTCGGTCTTGCCGATCCTTGCGCACCCTCGAAATTCCTCAACAGGACGGAGGATTTCGACTACGGCTCTGGCGAGCTGATCGGTGATTGGCTTGCGAACGGCTACGCGGTAGTCGCGACCGATTACGAGGGGCTCGGCACGCCCGATATCCACCCCTACCTGATCGGTGTTTCCGAGGGCAGGGGTGCGCTCGACATCGTCCCTGCGGCTCGCGAGCTCAGCACCAAGCTCTCGAAGAGGACCGTCCTGGCCGGACACTCCCAGGGAGGCCAGGCAATTCTCTTTGCCGCATCGCTTGCTTCGACATGGGGCAAGGGTACGAACTACCTGGGTACGGTCGCCTACGCCCCGGCGTCCAACTTCGAGTTCCAGGCGCAGAACATTGGCGCTCTCGATGGGCCGGGCGGTCCGGGAATCTCGGCGCTGGCGATCTCGATCGGGCGAGGCATGGTCGCCGGGAACAGTTCGATCAAGCCCCTCGATGTGTTTACGGCAGACGCCATGGCGTTCTATCCCGACACCGAGACCCTGTGCTACAGCGATCTTGCGACCAAGGTCGTTGCCGCTGGACTCCAGCCGAGCCGTCTGCTCAAGCCCAACTGGGCGAATGGAACCTCCTCGGGAAGGCTGTTCCAACAGGAGCTGATCAAACAGAACCCGGCCGTGAAGGTCTCGGCCCCGGTTCTGATTCCCCAGGGCACCGCTGACACAACGGTATTCCCGCTGATCACCGACCGACTGCTCCCCCAACTGGAGGCTGTCAACGCCCCTGGTGAAATCACCTACCAGAAGTTCACGGGTGCTGACCACGGATCGATCCTGACCCAGTCGAAGGCTGAGGTGTACGCATTCATCGACGGGCTCCTGGCGCCGTAGGGCCCCGGTAAACCAAGCTACAGCGGTACAACGGCTCGGGGCCTGGTCAGGTCCCGGGCCGTTTTCTTTTCAGGCCGCCCGGTCCAGCTTTCCGTCGGCCTGCCGCAGGGCGAGGATCTCGACCAATTCGGCCTGACCGAGCTCGGTAAAGGCCTCGGGCCCTCCACCGACGACTGCCTCGGCGAGTGCCCGCTTGCGCGCGTGGATCAGCGCGATCTCGTCCTCTACCGTCCCTTCGGCGATAAGCCGGTGAACTTCGACGGCCCGATCCTGGCCGATGCGATGTGCCCGGTCGGTCGCCTGGTCCTCGACGGCGGGGTTCCACCACCGGTCGTAGTGCAGGACGTGGTCCGCCCCGGTCAGGTTGAGGCCCTGCCCCCCTGCCCTCAGGGAAAGGATGAAGACGGGGAAGTCGCCCGCCTGGAAGGCATCGACCATTCTTTCGCGCCCGGAGACCGAGGTTCCGCCGTGGAGAAAGGAGGACTCGATCCCGAGCTCGTCGAGGCGGCGGGCCAACAATCGCCCCATCTCGACGTACTGGGTGAAGACAAGGATCCTCCCCCCCTCTTCTACCGCAGTCGTCACGAGATCACCGAAAAGGTCGAGCTTGCCCGAGCGACCCTCCAGGACGGGCTCCGTCTGCCCGAGGTACTGGGCAGGGTGGTTACAGATCTGTTTCAGCGACGTGATCAATTCCAGAACGAGTCCCTTTCGCTGGATCCCGGCCGCCGAACCGATCGCCCGCAGCATCCTGCCGGAGACCTCTTCATAGAGGACGATCTGTTCCTCGGACATGGTGACCGAATGGTCCATCTCGATCTTCTCGGGGAGTTCCGGCAGGATTCCGGGATCGGACTTCCTCCGCCTGAGGACGAATGGTCCGACCAGGGAGGCAAGTTCCTGGCTACGGATCGCATCCTCCTCGACCTCGACGTCCGAAGCCCACCGCTTCCTGAACTCGGTGGCGGTCCCGAGCAAGCCGGGCGTGGTCCAGTCGAGGATCGACCAGAGCTCCGTGAGGCGATTCTCGATCGGTGTACCGGTCAGCGCGACCCTCGCCCTTCCCGGGAGTGAGCGCACGGCCCGGGCGGTCGCTGTCCGAGGGTTCTTGAAGTGCTGGGCCTCATCTGCAGCGATCAGGCCCCATTCGATGGCCCCGAGAGCCTCGACGTCCGAACGGACCGTGCCGTAGCTGGTTACGACGAACCCCCGGGAGAGACCCTCGAGGCTTCGGTCCGGGCCGTGGTAGCGAAGAACGGGCTCGCCAGGTGCAAAGCGCCCTATCTCTCGCTCCCAATTCGCCACGATCGACGTTGGGCAGATCACCAGGGTTGGACCCTCCCCACTTCCGGCTTCCAGGCGAGCGAGATGAAGCGCGATCAGCATCACGGTCTTGCCGAGGCCCATGTCGTCCGCAAGACAGCCGCCCAGGCCAAGGCTGGTCATGCGCTCCAGCCAGGAGAGTCCGGCAAGCTGGTAGGGCCTCAGCGTCCCCTCGAATCCCGCGGGGGGCCCTGCGGCGCCTCGATCCGGGGGGCGGCCGAGCTCTTCGCGAAGCTCCTCGAGCCATCCCAGTGACTGAACCTCGAACCCCTCCCCGTCGACTACGGCCACCCCCGAGAGGCAGGCAGCTAAAGCCTCTATCGCCGTCAGGGAGCGCACCTCCGGTCGCCTTGCCCGGGCCGCGAGCGTGGGTCCGACGATCAGGTCTCGGTTACGGAGCTTGATCACCCCTTCGCCGCATCCGCCAACAGCGATCCTCTCCTCATCCGAGAGGGGCTCTCCATCGATACTGAGCCGCCAGGTGAGTGCAACCGGGTCATCTCCGTCGAAGGCATCCGGAACGCTGGAAAGGGGGCGTCCCGGGGATCCTGCGACCAGGACCGAACGGAGGCCGGGGTCGAGTCCGTCGCCCCACTCGACGGGAATCCCCGCTTCGGCGAGCCGTCTGAGTGCACCGTCCACCAACTCCCCCAAATCGTCGATCGAAAGCCCCGTCCAGTCGGGGAGGTCCTGGTGAAGCAGGCCCCGCAGCGGGCTCCAGATCGCTGCGGCGCGACCGACCTCCATGGTCGTATCGATCCTGCCGCGGGAGCCGAATGACTCCTCTTCTCGCCAGAACTCCCTGACCGGTCGAAAGGCTCCTTCCCCGTCCTTCGAACGGACGAGGACCTCAGCTCGGAAGGGTGCCCCGCCCCCACCGTCGATGCCGTCTTCCTGTGTGATCCTCAGCTTCAGGACCGGCTCGGAGGCCTCGCCCGGGAGTCGTTCGCCGTTGCCGTTGAGACTCGAACCCATCCGAAAGATTCTATTGGGGCTGCGGATGCCCCGGCCCTACCTGCCGAGCCCCTTTCGGAGGTCTGGAACATCGAGTCCACCCCGTCTCAGCATCAACCACGAGATCCAGAGACAGAGGAGAAAGAGGGGCAGGCCCATCGCCGTGCGGGCGATTCCGAGGGCGAGGAGCGAGCCGCTGAGGTACAGGGGGAGCTGGACGGCGAGGCGCAAGAGGAACATCCCGACCCAGATCCAACTGACCCGGCTGTAGAGGGTCACTAGCTCGGGTTCGTCCCTCCAGCGCATGCCCCGGCCCGTGATCGGCCCGATGATCACGCCGATCAACGGCCACCCGATCACGATCGAAACGACGTAGGCGAGCGCATAGCCCGCATTGAAGAGAAGACCCGGAAGGAAGAAGTCCTCGGCTCGACCGGTTCGGGTTGCGATGAATGCCGCAATCGCCACTCCGACGAATCCGGTCAGGGCAAACTTCAGGGATTCCCCGCGGATTCGGCGGAACACCGCAAGTGCCGCACCAAGTGCGACCGCGAGACCTGCCGAGAGGGTCAGTTCGCCTCCGCTCACCGAGTAGGCAATGACGAACAGGAGGCCCGGCAGACTGGAGTCTGCGACCCCCTGGGGCCCCCCCATCTCGTCGATCAGGTTCCAGCTCTGTTCCCTTTCGGACGATGGGGTTTCGTCACTCCCCTTCTGCCCGCCGGGTTCGGTCGGCTCGTTCATCTGTCTCAGGTGCCCGTCGGCTCGCGTGCCCTTGATTCAGGCGACGCTCATGACCAACGGCCACTCGGTCTCGACCTTCTCGTCGAGGCCCTTCTCGTCGAAGAACTTCTGGAGGCCCTCGGCCTGGGCTCTCGCCCACTCGATCTGGCTCTCGTGGAGCGTGGGCAGGTCCGCGTCACCCAGCTCGGCATTCTCGCTGCCCAGGCGCCAGGCGAGTCGAGCGGCAGCGAGGGCATCCGCATTTGAAGCATGGGCCTGATCCAGCTCCACCCCATAGTGCTGGCAGAGGTCGGTCAATTTCCGCTTCCCCGGGCGATAGGGATCGACCTGCTTGTCGAGGATCAGGGGGTCGAGCACGATCAGGCCCATCGGCCCCCCGACCAGCTCGACCAGCGGCTCGACCCCATGGCGTCTCGCCTCGCGATCGAGCATGGTCAGGTCGTAGCGGGCGTTGAAGGCCACGATCGGGTAGTCCTCATTCAGGTACCCGGCCAGGAGGGCAGTTATCTCCGCCACGGCCTCGGGGGCTGCCCGACCCTCCTCCCTGGCCATCTGGGTCGTGATCTTGTGGATCCGCGTCGCACCCTCGGGAATCTCGATCCCCGGATCGACAAGCCAGTCGTTCGCCTCGGGCTCCCTGTCCGCGCCGACCAAGGCTACGGAGGCCGTCACGATCCGGTCCTCCTCGGGATCCGTTCCCGTCGTCTCCAGGTCGAATGCCGCAAGGGGCCTCTCTAGCCAGTCCACAGGTCCAACCTATCGCCCTCTACGGACAGCCGGGACCCGGGCAGGCCAGGCACCTTCCGGGCGAATCTCCTTCCACTAGCTTTCGTCCGGTGAGCTCCACCTCGGCCGGAAAACCCGAATGGTCCTGGCGCAACGCAGGTCCGGAGTTCATCCGAAGCGAGGTCACCGGTGGCGCTGTCCTACTGCTGGCGGCCCTGTTGGCGATCCTCTGGGTGAACGCCCCGTTCGGGGAGAGTTACGAGGCGTTCTGGACGACTGAGCTGACCCTCCCGATCCCATTCGACGGCAAGACCGAGACGCTCAGGTATTGGGTCAACGACCTGTTGATGGTCTTCTTCTTCTTCGTGGTTGGCCTCGAGATCAAGCGTGAACTTGCGGTTGGCGAACTCGGTGAGGGGCGAAAGGCCCGGCTCCCGCTCATTGCAGCTCTTGGGGGAGTCATCCTCCCCGCCATCATCTTCCTCCTGTTGAACGGCGGGGCCGAGACGGCCAGGGGCTGGGCGATACCGATGGCTACCGATATCGCTTTCGCGGTGGGGGTGCTCGCGCTCCTGGGTAAACGAATCCCCCCGGGCGTGAGGCTCCTCCTGCTCAGCATCGCGATAGTCGACGACGTCATTGCAATCGCCGTGATTGCGCTCTTCTACTCAGGGGGCCTCCAGTTGGACTGGATCATCGGGGCCGTTGGAACCGTAGGGGTGATCTTGCTGATGCAGCGAGTCGGGGTCAAACGGATCTGGCCCTACTGGATCGTTGGGGCGATTCTCTGGGTAGCGGTCCTGTCGTCTGGGGTTCACGCGACTATCGCCGGCGTGATTCTCGGCCTTCTGGCACCGGCGAGACCGATCGATGGGCGACACGTGATCGAGGAGCTCGAACACCGACTCCACCCCTTGACGAGTCTGGTAATCGTCCCCGTCTTTGCACTCGCCAATGCGGGAGTCTTCCTCGGGGGCGGTGTCTTCGGCGATGCCCTTGGTAGCCCGCTGTTCTGGGGGGTCGCCCTGGGGCTCGTCGTGGGCAAGGCCTTCGGGATCTCCGGGGCGATCTTCCTGTCGTCCCGTCTGGGTTTCGCAAAACTTCCAGACGGTGTCGAGTCCGGTCATGTCTGGGGAATCGCCGCCCTCGGGGGGATCGGCTTCACGGTCTCGATCTTCATAACCGGCCTCGCCTTCAGCTCGATCGCACTGCTCGAGTACGCGAAGATCGGGATCTTCGCTGCCTCGGTGACCGCAGCTCTGATCGGGAGTGTGATCCTGTTGCTCCGGACTCGCCCGAAGACCGGTTAGAACCGTTCAGCCGTCGTCTGCGGGCAGTCCCGGTGACACGTGCAACGGTGGACCCTCTGGCCCTTCATCCTCTCCTTCGACGTTGCCGCTGTGGATCTCGGGTGAGGGAAGGTCTCCCAGATACCGATCCACCATCCGGGCGCACTGTCGGCCCTCGTTGATCGCCCAGACGATCAGGGACTGACCCCTTCTTGCATCGCCCGCGGCAAAAACCCCCTGAACCGTGGTCGCGTAAGTACCCGCCTTGACGTTCCCTTTCCCGTCCAACTCGCAGCCGAGTGCATCGGGCAGGGCCCGCTCCGGGTGCAGGAACCCCATCGCGAGGAGGACAAGGTCAGCAGGGATCTCGAAATCGGAGCCCTCGACCGGCCCGAACGGAGGCTGGCTGGCAGCCCTTGCCGCGTTGAGGTGGGTAACCCTCCCATCCTTGCCCGTGAAGGAGGTGGTCGTGACCGAGAAGTCCTGCTCGCCCCGCTCCACGTCCAGGGCCTCTTCCATCGCGTAAGAGAGCCGGAACTTCTTCGGCCAGAGGGGCCAGGGCGTCTCGCCGTCCGGCCGACTCTCCGGCGGCTCCGGCAGCAGTTCCAGCTGCACAACCTGCCTGGCGCCTTCCCGAAGAGAGTTCCCGACGCAGTCGGCGCCGGTGTCGCCACCGCCGATCACTACGACGTTCTTGCCCCTGGCCGACGGAGGGTCTTCGGTCCCTGGTCGAACCGGATTCGCGCCGACGCTTTCGGCCGCGACCGCCCGATTCCTCCCGTAGAGGTAGTCCATCGCGTAATGGATCCCGGCCAGGTCCCGGCCGGTCACGTCGAGGTCTCGCGGTTCACGGGATCCGGTCGCAAGGACGACCGCATCGAAATCCCTTCTCAGCTCCTCGACCGCCAGATCTATCCCTACGTCCACCCCGCAGCGGAGCTCGACACCCTCTGCCACCAGCTGGCCGACCCGACGCTGGACGATCCCCTTCTCGATCTTGAAGTCCGGGACTCCGAAACGGACGAGACCTCCGGCCGCCTCGTCCCGCTCGAAGAGGACTACCCGGTGACCCGAGCGCCGTAGCTGCTGGGCCGCTGCCATCCCGGCCGGTCCGGAGCCGACCACGGCGACCCTGTGACCTGTTTCCCGTCGGGGCGGCTGGGGCCTGACCCAACCTTCCTTCCATGCCCGGTCGATGATCGCCAGCTCGATCTGCTTGATCGTGACCGCATCGTTCTCCCGAATCTCGAGGACGCAGGCTGCTTCGCAGGGGGCCGGACAGAGCCTGCCGGTGAACTCGGGGAAGTTGTTGGTTGCATGGAGCTGGCGGATGGCTTCCTCCCACCGCCCCCGATAGACCATGTCGTTCCAGTCGGGGATCAGGTTGCCGAGCGGACAGCCGTTGTGACAGAACGGGACACCGCACTCCATGCAGCGCCCGCCCTGCTCGGCGAGTTCCTCGTCGCTGCGCTGGACCACGAACTCCGAGTAGTCCGCGACCCGCTCGGCCGGATCGCGGTGGACCATTCCGGCTCGGTGGACCTCCAGGAAGCCTCCGACCTTGCCCATCAGTCCCCGTCCACCTTCGACACCCCCGCCCCCACGGAGTCGCCCGCATCGTCGACTTCGAGCTCGGCGAGAACGCGCTTGTAGTCGGTCGGGAATACCTTGGCGAAAGACCGTGACTGAGCACCCCAGTCGCTCAGGATCTCTGCCGCGAGCTCTGACCCGGTCCGGGCGACGTGCTCCTCGAGGAGCCCACGGACCTCTTCGAGGTCCGACTCGGATGGTTCCTCGATCTGGTTGGACATAGCCGGATTCACCCTCTCACCCAGGGTCCCGTCCCGGTCGAAGACATAGGCGATCCCGCCGCTCATGCCGGCGGCGAAGTTCCGGCCAGTGGGACCGAGCACGACGACCCTACCCCCGGTCATGTACTCGCAACCATGGTCACCGACGCCCTCGACCACGGCGCTCGCCCCCGAGTTCCGTACAGCGAAGCGTTCACCTGCCATGCCCCTGAAGAAGGCCTTGCCGGCCGTCGCCCCGTAGAGGGACGTATTCCCGGCGATTACGTTCAGGGATGGCTGGAAATCCGATCCATCCCGCGGGTATACCGCGAGGGTGCCACCGGAGAGCCCCTTGCCGACGTAGTCATTCACGTCACCCGCCAGCGAGAAGCTGACACCTGGAGCGAGCCAGCCGCCGAAGGACTGCCCGGCCGAGCCGGTGAACTCGACTTCGATCGAGTCCGGAGGCAGACCGGTCGATCCATGGAGTGTCGCGATCCGGTGGGAAAGGATCCCGCCGACGCAGCGATCGACGTTTCGGACCTCAGCCTCGAACCGGGTGGTTGTCTTCCCTTCGAGTGCATCCGCGGATCTCTCGATCAGGCTCCAGTCGAGATTCCCCTCTAGGACCGGTTCCTGGCCCCGGGTCTGGTGCCTGGGCGCATCCTCCGGAACCCCTGCCGGGAAGTCGAGCAGGGCCGAGAGGTCGACGCCCCGGGCCTTCCAATGGTCGATCGCCCGGTCGGAATCGAGCATCTCCGTCCGTCCGATCAGTTCATCGAGAGAGCGCACCCCTAGGCTGGCCATGATCTGCCGGGCTTCCTCGGCGACGAAGAAGAAGTAGTTGACGACGTGTTCGGGAAGTCCCTTGAACCTCTTCCTCAGCTCGGGATCCTGGGTCGCGATCCCAACCGGACAGGTGTTCAGGTGACAGGCACGCATCATGATGCAGCCCGAGGCGATCAGCGGCGCCGTGGAGAAACCGAACTCGTCTGCACCGAGGAGCGCCGCCACCACGACGTCCCGCCCCGTCTTCAGCTGCCCGTCGGTCTGGACCCGGATCCTCGACCTGAGGTCATTGCGGACCAATGTCTGCTGGGTTTCGGCGAGGCCGATCTCCCAGGGGATTCCGGCCGACTGGACCGAAGACAGGGGTGAGGCACCGGTGCCGCCGTCGTGCCCGGAGATCAGCACGTGATCGGCATTTGCCTTTGCAACGCCGGCCGCGACCGTTCCCACTCCGACCTCGGCGACCAGCTTCACCGACACCGAGGCCTCGGGATTGGCACACCTCAGGTCATAGATCAGCTGCTTGAGGTCCTCGATCGAGTAGATGTCGTGGTGAGGCGGCGGGGAGATCAGGCCGACCCCTGGAGTGGTGTGGCGGACCGAGCCGATGTACTGGTCGACCTTGTGTCCGGGGAGCTGACCCCCCTCCCCCGGCTTTGCGCCCTGGGCCATCTTGATCTGGAGCTGGTCTGCGTTGCTCAGGTAATGGATGGTCACCCCGAAGCGTCCGGAGGCGACCTGCTTGATCGCAGACCTCCTCAGGTCCCCGCTCGGATCCGGAGTGAACCGCACCGGGTCCTCGCCGCCCTCGCCGGTGTTCGACTTTCCACCGAGCCTGTTCATCGCGATCGCCAGGGTCTCGTGGGACTCCCGTGAGATCGAACCGAGTGACATCGCTCCGGTCGAAAAGCGCTTGACGATCTCGGAGGCGGGTTCGACCTCTTCGAGCGGAATCGGCCGATCGGCCTGCTTGAGCTGGAGCAGTCCCCGGAGGGCGGCCTTTCGAACTGCCGTCTCGTTCACCTCGCGTGCGAACTCGTCGTAGGTCTCCTGGGCATCACCTCCTTCGCCCCTCACAGCGTGTTGGAGCTGCGCGATCGTCTCGGGATTCCACTGGTGAAACTCTCCGTCCCGGCGCCAGGCATAGATCCCCCCGACGGGGAGAAGTTCGTCCTGTGCCCCCGGGAAGGCCGCACGGTGGCGCTCCATGGTTTCGACAGCGATCTGCTTCAGGCCTATCCCCCCGATCCGCGAGGCCGTTCCCGTGAAGTAGCTATCGATGATCGCCGGCTCCAGGCCGACCGCCTCGAAGATCTGTGCACCGCAGTAGGACTGGATCGTGGAAATCCCCATCTTCGAGATCGTCTTCAGCAGACCCTTCCCGATCGCCTTGACCACATTCCGACGTGCAACCTCGACGGAATCCGTGTCCGGAACCTCCCCCTCGGCAACGAGCTCATCGACCGAATCGAGCATCAGGTACGGGTTGATTGCGGCACAGCCGTAGCCGATCAGGGTCGCCATGTGATGAACCTCCCGGGGCTCCCCCGATTCGAGGATCATTCCGGCCCTCAGCCGGGTGCCCTTCCTGACAAGGTGCTGGTGGACTGCACCGACCGCAAGCAGGGATGGGATCGGAACCCTCCGCGGTCCCGTTCTGCGGTCCGAAAGGATCAGGATGTTTACCCCGTCCTCGACGGCAGCCTCTGCCTCTTCGGCCACCTGCAGGAGCCTGGGCTCCAGTCCCGCCGGACCGTCGGCCTCGTCCCAGGTTATGTCGATGGTTTCGGCTCGAAGGACGTCGTGGTTCACATGCCTGATCGTTTCCAGCTCCGAGTTGAGCAGGATGGGCTGGTCGAGGGAGAGTTGGCGGGCGTGGTCCTCCCCCTCGGTAAGCAGGTTGAGCTCACCCCCCACCCCGGAGGAGAGGCTCATCACGACCTCCTCCCGGATAGGGTCGATCGGCGGGTTGGTTACCTGGGCGAAGAGCTGCTTGAAATAGCTGAACAGCGGGGGGCGGTGGTCCGAGAAGACGGCAAGGGCAGTGTCGTTCCCCATCGAGCCGATCGGTTCCGCTCCGGTTGCTGCCATCGGCGCGATCAGGACCCTCAGGTCTTCCTGGGTGTACCCGAACGCGAGCTGACGCCTCGGGGTGGGCTGGACTCCGGTCATGGTCACATGGGCCGTCGGGAGGTCGTCGAAATGGACCGCAGCGTCCCGATACCACTCTGCGTAGGGGCGCCGGGTCGAGATTTCTTCCTTGACCTCTTCGTCCTCGATTATCCGGTGCTGTTCGAGGTCGACCAGGAAGATCTTGCCCGGCTGGAGCCGACCCAGTCGCTTGATTCGCTCCGGAGGGATGTCGAGCAGACCGATCTCCGACCCCAGCACGACCAGGCCGTCGGTCGTCTCCAGCCATCTGCCGGGCCTAAGGCCGTTGCGGTCGAGGGTTGCCCCGATCACCTTCCCATCCGTGAAGGCGACTGCTGCGGGGCCATCCCAGGGCTCCATGAGGCAGGAATGGAAGGCGTAGAAGCCCTTGAGCTCGTCCGAGAGGTCATCCCGATCTCTGTGGGCCTCGGGAATCATCATCATCGCCGAGTGGGGCAACGACCTCCCGGCGAGCAGGAGAAGCTCGAGGACGTTGTCGAAGGTGGCGGAATCCGAGCCGTCCGGGGTGACCACGGGGACCACTTTCTCCAGATCGTCACCGAACAACTCACAGGCGAGCTGTGATTCGCGAGCCCGCATCCAGTTGATGTTTCCCCGCAGGGTGTTGATCTCCCCGTTGTGGGCGATCAGCCGGAAGGGATGGGCAAGTGGCCAGCTCGGGAAGGTATTCGTCGAGAATCGCGAGTGGACGAGGGCCATCGCGGACTTGAATCGCTGGTCGACCAGGTCGGGAAAGAAGTGAGGGACCTGGTTGGAGATCAGCATCCCCTTGTAGACGATCGTCCTCGAGGAGAAGGATGAGAAATAGACCTGATCGTCGAACTCACGCTCGAGGACGCGTCGGATCACGTACAGCTTCCGCTCGAAGGCGTCCTGATCATCACGGACGGGATCACCGGCGCCGACGAATGCCTGACTGAAGAAAGGCATCGTCTCCGCCGCCGTCGCCCCGACGAAGCCCGTGTCCACCGGAACGTCACGCCAGCCGAGGAACTCCTGTCCTTCGTCCCGGACCACTTCCTCGATTCGCCGACGAACGGTGCGACGCTCTTCGTCGTCGGTGGGAAGGAAACACATCCCGACTCCGTAACGACCCGTCCCGGGCAGTTCGAAGGAGGTCTCCTCAGCGAAGAACTCGTGGGGAAGCTGGACGAGCACCCCTGCACCGTCGCCAGTCCCGGGATCGGCTCCGGCTGCACCTCGGTGTTCGAGGTTCAGCAGTGCGGTAAGTCCCTGTTCGACGATCTCGTGGGTCGGATGATTGTCGAGGCGCGCAACCATCGCGACGCCGCAGGCATCGTGCTCGTACCTTGCGTCGTACAGGCCCGTAGACCCGGTTGATGTTTGGGGACCGCTCAGATCAGCCTTTCGACAGCTCTCGTAGAGGGCCCTGTCGGACCCCGCCAAACCCGCCGGGACGAGCCGGAGGGTCAAATCACGAATCCCCCAGAATACCGGAGGAAGGCCCCGTAGCTCCCGGATTTCCTAGCGGAGGACTCGCCCCTCGTACTCGCTCCGCGCCGACTCGTCTACCGCGCCGCTCAAGACCCTGTCGGCGCCGAAGACCTTCATCAGACGATCCCGGAGATCCGCGGAGAGCAACGATGTCGGGGGCTGCAGCCAGCGGGTTATCGGCGGCAACCAGACCTCGGATTCCCCCATCTCGACCGCCCTTGCAATCCCCTCCCCCACCTCGTAAGGCGATAGCCACCGGACACCCTTTGCATTGCCGATTCCACCGGCCAGCTCCGTCCTGACCGGACCGGGCATGACGCAGGTGATTCCTACGCCCGTCCCGACCAGCTCGTTCCGAGCGGCCTCGGATAGACCGACCACCCCGAATTTCGTGGCCGAGTAGGTTGCCCCGCCAGGAAATCCCGTCTTTCCCGCCTGGGAGGCGATGTTGACGACCCTCCCCCGCCCTCGGGCCTTCATACGGGCCATTGCCAGCTTGGTTCCGTTGATCACCCCGACCAGGTTGACCCTGATCGTGGTTTCCGTCGATTCTTCGGTCTCCTCGTCGAGGGGCCCGAGAAGCATGACTCCAGCGTTGTTGACCAGGACGTCGATCGGGCCGAGTCCATCCTCTACCCCATCCAGGAACGATTCGAAGGATCCGGCATCCCCTACGTCGACTGCCAGCCCGATGTGCTGATCGCCCAGCTCCGCCGCGGCCGCCTGGGCTGCTTCCCCGTCGAGGTCGCCCAGGGCGACTTTCGCCCCGCGAAGCGCGAACGATCGGGCCGTCGCCATCCCGATACCACCGCAACCGCCGGTGATCGCGACAACCATGCCGTCCACCGAAACTACGTCCCTATCCACCTGGCTTCCTCCTTGCTTTGGGAGCGAGAGGGCACCCTATCGCCGTCGGGCTCGAGCAGGGCCGCCCGGGACCGGTTCTCTACCCTCCGTGGGTGTCGCCCATCACCCTCGTCGCAGCCGTGGATCCCGCAGCAGGGATCGGCCTCCTGGCGGCCTTTGCGGCCGGGGTCGTCTCCTTCCTCTCCCCCTGCGTACTCCCCCTCGTGCCCGGATACCTCTCTGCGGTCTCGGGGCTCAAACCGGATCAGCTCGCGGATTCGAGCTGGAAACGCGTGGTCCTGCCGAGCCTGGCCTTCATCCTGACCTTCTCGATCGTCTTCATCCTCCTCGGACTGACCGCGACCCGGATCGGCAGCCTCCTCTCGGACAACCGGACACTGCTCGAGCAGATTGCGGGCGGGGTGATGGTCCTGATGGGGGTCCTCTTCGTTGCTGCGGGCTGGGTCGATTCCCTCAACCGGGAATGGCGGCCGTCCGGCCTGATCGAGCGAGCGGGAAAGGGCGGTCCCTGGATTGCCGGAGTGGCCTTCGCGATTGCCTGGACCCCATGTATCGGTCCCACACTCGGAGCCATCCTTTCGGCCGCTGCCCTGACCGAATCCGCAGCCAGGGGCGGGCTTCTCCTCGCCGTCTACTCTCTCGGGCTCGGTCTCCCCTTCCTGCTTTGCGCGATTGCCTTCGGTCGGATGAGCGAGGTGCTCGGTCCGGTGCGTCGCCACTACGGACTGGTGATCGCAATCGGTGGCCTGATCCTCATCGGTATGGGTGTCCTCGTTCTGACCGGCGAGTTGTTTCGTCTGAACATCGAAGTGCAGAAGTGGCTCGAGGGCCTCGGGCTGGACTTCTGGAACGAGGTGTAAACGGCCCCTAGTCGCTCGCCGACCGGGTGGCAACAGCCTCCACCATCTCGGCCTCTTCGAGGCCCTCGGAGTCGGAGTCCCGGGAGCAGACGATCCGGAAACGTCCCGTCCCGATCGCCGAATCACCGACCACCGGCAGGCCCCGGATTTCCTCCCAGCCAAGGCGCTCTACCTCGAAGGGGTTCATACGGACCTCTGCAGCCGGAAAGGGGCAGGAAGAATTGTGCTGGTCGATCGCCTTGCAGATCGCCTCGAGGTTTCGGGATTCGGCGCCGTCCACCGGCTGATTATGCCCCATCGAGAATTGCCGGGATAACCTCCGCTGGTGGAAAAAGGCCTGCCAGACATCGCCCTGGTCCAGATCAACACGACGGTGGGTGACCTCGAAGGCAACGCCGCGAGGATCCTCGAGTCGGCCCGCGCGGGCGTCCGGGCCGGGGCCCGTGTGATCGTCTTTCCGGAGCTCTGCCTTCCGGGTTACCCGGCCGAGGACCTCTATCTCCGGTCGGATTTCATCGCGGCAAACGCGATCGCGATGGAAAGGCTTGCTCGGGAGCTGACCGGAGCGACTTTCATCGTCGGATATGCGGAACCGGCCGGGCCTGCTGATCCGGGCCGGCCGATCGCCTTCAACTCCGCAGCGGTGATCGAGGATGGAACGATCACCACCAGCTACCGAAAGCGGCTCCTTCCCAACTACGGGGTGTTCGACGAGCGAAGGACCTTCCTCGCCGGAAGCGAGCCCGTGGTCGTCGACGTCGAGGGGGCGCAGCTCGGAGTGACCATCTGCGAGGACTGCTGGGAGCCATCCGATCCAGCAGTGCGGGACCTTGCACCCGGGGCGACGTTGATCTCGAACCTCTCTGCCTCCCCCTACCACCGGGGGAAGGGCGCCGAGCGTGAAGACATCTTCCGTGAGACGGCAAGGCGGGAAGGGGTTCCCGTTGTCGTCGCCAACGCGGTAGGGGGCCAGGATGAGCTGGTCTTCGACGGAGCAAGCGTCGCGATCGACCGGGACGGCGTGACCCTCTACCGGGCCCCGAGGTTCGAGGAGGAGGTCCTGATGATCGATTGGGACCACCCCGATGCGAGCGCCCCGCCCGACGGCGATCTCGCAGAGGTCTACGCTGCCCTGCGCCTCGGGCTGAGGGACTACGTCGAGAAGAACCGCTTCGACCACGTCGGGGTGGGCCTCTCAGGGGGGATCGACTCTGCCCTGGTCGCCCTGTTGGCGGTAGATGCCCTCGGCCCTGAAAAGGTGACCGTGGTCATCATGCCTTCACCGTGGTCGAGCCCCGAAACGCAGGCCGACGCCAGGGCGCTGGGGGCGAACCTGGCGTGCGAGGCACTCGAATACCCGATCGGGGGGCTGATGGATGGCTACCAGGACCTCCTCGGTGACGACGACCGCGGTCTGGCCGCCGAGAACATCCAGGCACGGATCCGGGGGAACATAATGATGGCCCTCTCCAACTCGAGGGGCTGGCTCGTCCTTACGACCTCCAACAAGAGCGAGGCCTCGGTCGGTTATTCCACCCTCTACGGCGACATGGCGGGAGGGTTCGCCCCGATTCGGGACGTTCCCAAGGGCCTGGTGTATGAACTGACCGAGTGGCGAAACCGCGAGGGGTCTCCCGTACCTCCGGGCGTTCTCGAACGGCCGCCAACGGCCGAACTCAGACCCGGTCAGCTCGACCAGGACTCACTCCCGGACTATTCCATCCTCGACGAGATCCTGCGCCTCCATATCGAAGGCGACCTCGGACCGGCCGAGATGGCAGGGCAGGGACTCGACCCTGAAACGGTCCGACGGGTGGTCGGTCTGGTCGACAGTGCGGAGTACAAGCGGCGCCAGTCACCGCCCGGCACGCGGATCACTACTCGGGGACTCGGCAGGGACCGGCGAATGCCGATCACCAACCGCTATCGCCCCGGGTCCTCTTGAGGGCTCGCCGCTGCCCGCGCGAGTTCCTCCAGGTCGACGCCTTCCGGAGCCTCCCTGACAGCGATCGTCATCTGTGCAACCGCACAGGTCCTTCCGTCCGAATCGAGAACGTCGGCCCTCCAGACCCAGGTCATCCGACCCCGGTGAACGGCCTCTGCCTGAACTTCGATTCCGCCCGATGAAACCGGTCGGAGGAAGTTGACCGAGATGTTCTGACCCATTGCAACCCGATTCTCGGAAAAGACCTCCTTTGCGGTGGCCATCGAACAGACCGACTCGACCAGACTGGCCATCACCCCGCCGTGGAGGATTCCCATCGGTTGACGGAGCTCATCCCGCATCGCTATTCGGGCCACTGCACGACCGGGCTCGCTCGACACCCAATCGGTCGCGATCAGCCGGTCGAAAGGAGACGGAGGAAAGGCGGATTCATCCACTCCGCGAGGATAACCCCGTAGGCTCCTTTCGTGGCACCTTCGGACGATCAGCGTGCGCTCCTCCAACTCCTGATCGGGAGGAAGAAGAGTCCAGGGGAAATCGCCAAGGTGCTCGACGTCGATGAGGCCGAGGTGGGTTCCAGGACCGCGGACGCCCTCGAGGCGCTCTCGCCAGGGGGCCCGGCCATTCCGCCTGCCGTCGCCCTGTATCTGGTCGGGGCGGCTGATCCAATCACCCGGGCTGACGCCGTTTCCATGCTCGACAGGGATCCAGAGCTCGCCGACCGGTCGGACCGGGCCCGGGAAGCCCTCTCCGGTGAGTTCAAGGTCGCAACCCCGAAAACGGACTCGAAGCCTGAGGCGGACGTCAGAGGGAAGGGCACCGGCCCCAGGACACCTCCGCAGGCGGGGGAGGGAAGCGCCGACCAGGCGGATTCGGCGTCGAGACCGACCGGGGGCGAGACGAAGGGAATGGATGCCGGACAGCGGCGTCTCCTTTCCATCCTGATCTCGGCTGCCGGCCTGGCGATCGTCGTAGTCGCCGTCGCTCTGCTGGTCAACGGCGAGGACCCCGCGAGCGATCCGGTCGAGGCACCGACCGTTGCAGAGCTGTCACCGGTCCGGGGCGAGACGGGTGGTGGGACCGTCGAGTTCGGGTTCTCGGGGAACGAGTTCGCGGCTAACGTTTCCTTTACCTCGCTGGAGCCGACTGCCCAGGGTGAAAGCTACGCGCTCTGGTTCGACGGTCCGGTCGGGGCCTTCCCCTTCGACAGGGCGACGGTAGGCGATCAGGGGATCATCGCCGGGCAGTCGCGCATCAACCAGGCAATCATCTGTTTCATCGCGGCTGACCTCTTTACCGATGTGAAGCTCTCGAGGAGCCGCGACGAGCAGTTCCGGGGGGCCCTCAGGCAGGCCGTCACGGCCAGGGCTGGCTCGGGCCCGTTCCCCGAATACGTCGGTACGACGGTTCTAAAGGGCCCGATTTCGATGCCGACGGAGACCCGGCAGGCGCTGGTCAGGGAGTGTGGTGGAAGGACATCGGCAGGAGGCAGCCAGGGTTCATGATCCCGGCAGGGTCGACCGATCGCTTGGTCGCGTCCAGGGCCTCCAGCCCGACCTGATCGACCCTCCGAGCATAGGCCGCCGCGTGGTCCCGTCCGATCCCGTGGTGGTGAGAAACGGGAAGGTCCAATTCGAGGAGCTCTTCGAGTACGGCACCCTTCACGGCAATCCACGATTCAACCGGCCCCCTGGCCCCCGGCGTCGAGACGAGCGTGAAGTAGAGGGAGGCCCCATCCGGGTACGCATGGGAGAGGTGACAGAGCAGTTCCCCGGCCATGCCGTTGCGTTCCAGTGCCGCGAGGGTGGCGTCCCGAATCGAGACATACGCATCGACGTATTCCGACCACGGTGCAGCCGTCTCGAAGGTCTCGACGACCAACCCGAGATCGAGCAGTCCTTCTCTCAGGTAAGGGCCGTGGAAGCGCGAACGGGCCCAGGCCTCCCCCGGTCGCGCACCGAGCCTGATCCCCCCGGCGCGCCCAAGGAGGGAGTTCGTATCGCTCTTCCCGGAGGCGTTCTCCCCGGGTTCCCCTTCGTAGCCAACGATCATCAAACAGCCGTCGCTCCGACCCCGGGCCCCGAGGTAGGCGTCCAAAGCGGCACCAGCGACTCCGGCAGGGCCGGACATCGCGAGGTTGAGGGATGTCTCTGTCCGGTCCGACAGCCGCACCACGGCCGGCAGGGCATCCCTCTGCGCCATCTTCATCACGCAGTCGATGCCGCTTTCGAAGTCGGGTAGTAACCAGACGACGTAGCTGGTGTCGGGGATCGGGGCAAGCCGCATCTCGACCTCGGTAATCACACCGAAAGCCCCTTCTGAGCCGATCACGAGGTCGAGCAGGGAAGGCCCTTCAGCTGCGTGCTCGACCCGTGGCGTCCGAAGGACGCCATCCGGCGTCACGACATCGAGCCCGGTGATCATCTCATCGAACCTCCCGTAGCCGTTCGAGGCCTGCCCTGCGGACCTGGTCGCGGCGAACCCACCGATCGTCGCGTACTCCCAGGACTGGGGGAAGTGGCCCGTCGTTAGTCCGAAACGATTGACCGCCTCTTCTGCCTCGGGGCCCCGGAGACCAGCTCCGAGCCGTCCCGTCCGGGAGATGGGATCGACCTCCACCCCATCGAGGCCGATCGTGTCGAGCGAAATGACGGGTCTATCGATGCCTTCAGGGACCTTGAGTCCGCCGGTCACCGACGTTCCGCCGCCGTAGGGAATGATCGCCACCCGCTCCCTGCTGGCGGCCTCGAGGACTGCCAGGATCTGTGCTCCATCCCTCCCGATCACGACCGCGTCGGGGGCCGTGGGAACGACCCCGGACCGAAGGGTCAGGAGATCCTCGAGAGATTGGCCCGTTGCGTGCCGTACGCGGGAATCGTGGTCGGTGAGAACCCAGTCGGCTCCAGCTGCCGCCAGGACCGCATCCGGGATCCTCTTTGCCTCCGGTATCGCGACCGCCTCGATCGAGCGGACCTGGTCCAGCCCGGACGGGTCGATCTCCAGTCCCCGCAGGTTCAGGAGTTCACGGACACGAGCCCCGACATCCGTCTCCACATCGGGATCCCCCCAGCCCCACCACCGGGTATCGGTCCGTGGACTGATCGTCGGATTCATGAATCAGCTTGCTCCTCGAGCGCCTCTGTCAACCTTTTCAGGGCCCCGTCTAGCAACTTCTTCTGATCCGACTTGAGCGACGGCCCGGCCAGTCTGGCAGCACCCTTCAGCTCACCGATTGCAGTTACCGCGACCCGGGTCCCCCCAGGAGCGTCGGAGAGCTCTACCTCGACAGCCTGCCTGACCAAGTGGCCCGAGAAGGCGGTGCCCTCGAGCTGATGTTCCCAGCAGAGCCTCGAGTCCCGATCAGACGCGACCATTCGGTAGTCCAGCCTCAATCTCCTGCCTGAATCGGCCTCTACCACGTTCGTCCAGATCAGACCTTCCTGACCGGACTCTCCCTCGACCCCCTCGACCCTCACGACCCTCGGCCACCACCGGACCAGGTTCGACGGATCCCCGAGGAACCGGAAGACCTCTCCTGTTTCGGCTGGAACCTCGACTTCCCTGGTCGTGCTCGGCAGTTGGAAGCCTCAGGAATTGGCGAAGCGCCGTAGGTCACGCACCAGCAGCGATTGCTTGAGCTCGCCCATCGAAGTCGCGATCCTCTCGAGCGACTCGACCGCCTCCTTGCGTCGCTGGGGGTTTCGGGAAACCAGCTTCGGTGCCAACAGGGCCTCCACCAGCTGCGACTCACGATCCGCCGATGTCCGAAAGGTCTTGAGGTTACGGGGTCCGATCCCGGCCTTGACCAGTTCTCCTGCAGCGTTTACGACGGCAACATCGGTCTCGTCGTAGATCTCGGTGTCCGGACTGGGCGGCTTGCCGACCAACCCGTAGTCGATCAGTTCCCTCAGTAGCTCTGGCTCTGCGCCGGTTTCCTCAGCCAGGCCGACCAGGTCGAGTCTCTCGCTCGAGGCCATCAGGAGGCGCGCACGTCTCGTCCTGTTCTCACCACCCCCGGACCGCTCGACCGCAACCTTGCCCGAGGCGAGCTCCTGGCGAATCACCCTCAGCGGGAGGAACTCATCCCGCTGCAGTCTGAGGATGGTTTTCAGGCGATCGACATCGGCCTGGGAATACAGGCGGTAGCCCCCCGGGGTGCGTCGGGGGGAAACGAGCTTCTGGTCCTCCAGGTAGCGGATCTTCGAGATCGAGATGTCGTCGAAATCCTTCGACAGCATCCGGGCTACCGCCCCGATCGTCAAGGCCTTGCGCCGCCGTGACCCGGAGCTTCCGACCGGCCCGGTCCTGGTTCCTTCGCCGCTGGGTGGGCTCATCTCTCGAGAAAGCTGAGCTTGTACTTCCCGACCTGGATCTCGTCGCCATCTTCGAGCTTCCGCGACTCGACCCGATGACGATTGACGTAGGTCCCGTTGAGGGAGCCCAGGTCGTCGATGTAGATCCCGTCGTTGCGGGTCACCAGGAGGGCGTGGTTCCGCGAAACCGTTACGTCGTCGAGGAAGATCGGGGCATCGGGACTCCGACCGATCGCCAACCGCTCGCCGTCGACCGGGAATACCTCACCTGCTCGCCCGCCTCCGCTGCGAATCACGAGACTGGCTCCGGGGACGTCGATCCCGGGCTCGATCTCGATCGCCTCCTGCTCCCCCGTCTCACCGATCCGGTAGCTGCTGGTCGTCGGTTCGTCCCCCGACTCGCCGGCCCCCAGGAAGGCCCCGCACTTCTGACAGTAGTTCGCCCCTTCGGCGTTGACGAAGCCGCATTCGGTGCAATGGAGAGCCACGGGGCGATTATAGGGGCGAATCCGAAGTATCAACCTCCGGTTGAAGGTTGGTCGTCCGCTTCCATCTGCGCGATCCTTGCCCGACCCTCCTTCACGTAGAGGATGGTCGCGGCCCAGGCCATCGCTACGCCGATTATCAGGAGGGCGTCGGGGAACCACCCGGGTATGACCATTGCGAAGAGCAATGCGGACATCACCGGAAAGACAGCCATCCTCCCGATCCAGTTGACCTCGAGGTCCACTCCGCGTGAGAGGGCCCACCGGGCGAGGAGGAGAGTGCCCAACTCACGGATTACGAGGAGGACGAGGAACACCTCCGGCAGCAAGTCGAAATACCAGCAGACGACGATTCCGGAGACGATCAACAGTCGGTCGACGACCGGATCCAGCAATGCACCCAATCGCGAGTACTGTCCGGTGACCCTGGCAAGGAGTCCGTCGAGGTAGTCGCCGGCCGCGATCGCCCAGTACACGACCGCCGCCCAGAGTGAGACTCCATCCGGCCCGCTGAATGCGAGGTAGAGGAAGAGCGGTATCCCGAGCAGGCGAAGGAGGCCGATCAGGTTCGGGATAGTGAAGGGACGGAGCGGCTGCCCACTCCTCGTCGCCTTGGGTTCGGGACCCGAACGGTCGAGGCCGAAGATCCGTCGGAGTCGCCCCCTTCCGAAGGGATCTACGCCGGACAACCTCAGCTCATCTCGGCAACCAGCTGCCCGATCCGCGCCGCGCCCTGGTCGAGGGGGATTGCGAAGCGGTCGCCCGAGGCCCGCCAACTTGCCTCGAGTTCACCGGCCTCGAGACCTTTCCGCCCCACGACGATCCTCAGCGGGCAGCCGATCAACTCGGCATCGGTCAGCTTCTGACCCGCTCCCGCCTCCCGATCATCGAACAGGACCTCCACACCGGAGTCCCGGAGCTCCCGGTAGAGATCCCCAGCGATCCGGGTGCTTTCATCGTCGCCCTTCCCAAGGGCGACGAGCTCGACCTGCCACGGGGCCACGGAGGCCGGCCAGGAGAGCCCGGCCTCGTCTGCTCCCTGTTCGGCCAATGCGGCAACGATCCTGGCCGGGCCGATTCCATAGCTCCCCATCACGATCGGCCTCTCCGTACCGTCCTCGTCGAGGAAGGTTGCGCCGAGTGCCTCGCTGTAACGGGTTCCTAGTTTGAAGATGTTCCCTATCTCGATCGCAGGCTCCAACCGGATCGGGGAGCCATCCGGAGCCGAATCCCCCTCCCGGACGCGGCGGATGTCGTGCTCCTCACAGGCGAAGTCCCTGCCGGGCTCCACCCCCTGGAGATGTCGATCCGCCGCGTTCGCTCCGCAGACCAGGCCACGCCCCGTAACCTGGCTGTCCTTGATGACCCGTACCTCGGTCCCGACCGGACCAATGAACCCGGGTGGCCCGATCCGGTCGCTTATCTCCTCTTCGGTCGACGGCCTCAGATCTAGGTCTGCGGCATTGCCGAGAAGGACTGGGTTGACCTCATCATCGCCCCGAACCAGGGCCATTACGACCTCGCCCGTGCTGCCGGTGAAGGGAACCGCCTTGATCAGGGCGCCCTCGGGAACGCCGAGTGCTCCCGAGACCTCCTCGACCGTCGTCAACCCCGGGGTCTCGACCTCCAGCGGGGTATCTCGCCCTTCTGGAAGCTCCACCGGTTCGGGCGTCCCGATCGCCACGTCCACGTTCGCCGCATAGCCCGCCGAAATCGCAACCTCGTCTTCACCGGCGGCACAGGGGGCCATGTATTCGTCGGCGCCCTGACCGCCCATCATTCCGACGTCGCTGGCCACCCGATACCAGGACAGGCCGCAGCGGTCGAAGATCCGGTCATAGGCTGCGATACAGGCCTCGTATGACCTGTCGAGCCCTTCCTCGTCCCGGTCGAAACTGTAGGCATCCTTCATCACGAATTCCCTCGTTCTCAGGATCCCGGCACGCGGCCTCGGTTCGTCTCGCTCCTTTACCTGCAGCTGGTAGAGCAGTTTCGGCAGATCTCTCCAGGAGCGAACCTCGCTTGCGACGTGGGCGGTGATCGCCTCTTCATGGGTCATCGCGAGGACCAGGTCAGACCCCTTCCGGTCTTCCAGCTTGAACAGTTCCTCTATGCCGACCCTCCCCGTTCTCGCCCAGAGGTCCGCCGGCTGCAGAACGGGCATGAGCATCTCCTGGCCGCCGATCGCGTCCATCTCTTCCCGGATGATCGCCTCGACCTTCCTGTGGACACGCCAACCGGCGGGGAGGAAGGTCCAGAGACCCGCCCCCAACTGCCTGACCATGCCCGCCCGGACGAGGAGCTTGTGGCTGGTTGCCTCGGCGTCTGCCGGACTCTCCCTGAGGGTCGGGATAAGTGCTTCGGAGAACCGGGTCATCCGGCCTAATCTAGACGGTGCGTCCCACGACGTGGGCCCGCAAGACCCCTAGGTTCGGGTAAACCGGCGCCCGTCGGTTGGCGAATCCGACTCATCGAGGAGGACCCGGTCCGACTCGCCCTTCTCGGCAGCCTCCCGCTCCATTCGGGCAATCTTCTCCGGGGTCAGGTCGTCCGCGTTCTCCGTCTCGATCTTCCGCACCCACTCTTCGCCCTCGGCCGCCTCGGTCTCGTCGTACTCGACCGAGCCCCTCTCCAGCGAGAGATCGATCTGGTGGAAGAGCTCGTCGACGAGTCGCTCCGTGGGCACCTTCTTCAAAGCCCTGCCCCCCGCGAAGACGACGCCTTCGTCCTTTGCTCCTGCGATCCCGAAGTCGGCGTGCTTGGCTTCACCGATTCCGTTCACGGCACAGCCGAGCACCGCGACCTCAATCGCCTCCTCGTAGTCCTCGAGACGCTGCTCCACCTCCGCTACCACCGTGTCCATGTCGAACTGGAGGCGCCCGCAGGTCGGGCAGGCGATCAAGACCGGGCCCTTCTCCCGGAGCTGAAGCGCCTTGAGGATCTCCCAGGCAACCTTCACCTCATCCTCCGCATGAAAGGTCGAAAGGCTGACCCTGATCGTGTCGCCGATACCGTCGGCGAGGAGTGCCCCGAGACCGACGGCCGACTTCAGGGAGCCCGACCACCGGGTACCTGCCTCGGTGATCCCGAGGTGGAGTGGATACGGAATCTTCTCCGACAGCATTCGGTTCGCCTGGATCGTGTCGGGAACGTTGGTCGACTTGATCGAGACCTTGAAGTTGGTGAAGTCGAGTCCCTCCATGAGACGGACGAACTCGACAGCGGCTTCGACCAGGGCTTCCACCGGGCTCTCCATCTCGAGGTCGTGGAGGTGCTTGGGAAGCGAACCCGAGTTGACGCCGATCCTCATCGGGACGCCCCTCTGGTTTGCCAGGTCGGCTACTTGAGCGACCTTTTCCCGACCGCCGATATTGCCCGGGTTGAGTCTGATCGAGGCTGCCCCTGCCTCGATCGCCTTCAGGGCGAGGGTGTGGTTGAAGTGGATGTCGGCGATCACCGGGATCGGAGACCGGTCGACGATTTCGCTCAGCGCCCTTGCGTCTTGATCCCTTGGCACGGCGACCCTGACGAGTTCGGCCCCGGCCTCGACCACTTTGTCGATCTGGTCCATCGTTGCCTCGACATTGGCTGTCTCCGTCTTGGTCATGGTCTGGACCACGACCGGAGCCCCCCCACCAATCGGCACGGAACCAACGAAGATCTGCCGCTTCGAGGCCATTACCCTCAGGCTACCGGAGGGAGTCAGGGAGTCCGGCCGGCCCAAGCTTCGAGAAGCCAGCCAAGGTCCTCCGCCGTCACGATTGGGTCGAGGATCAAGTCATCGGGTCCCAGGTCTCGTTGCCCTCGCTTCAGACGGGAGCTCGCCCTTCCCACCCCGCGGGCGATCGACCCGGTGCGCCTCCTCGGGAGCACCCCATGGTCGATCCGCTCTTCTTCTGGATGAACCAGCGAGAAGCCGAGCGGGTTGTCCCCCTCGACCCAGGCAAGGGCCGGCTCGAGCGCCTGGTCGGCCAGGCCCCGCAGGGCAATCGCCGAGAGCGCGATCTGGTTCACGGTGAGGACCGGATAGAGCTCGGCCCCCACGGCACGTTTCGTATCGATCACGCCAGGCCAGGCCCCTCCCTCGCCCTGCAGTCGGATCAGTCCCCCTGCCGCCCTCCGGATATCGGCATCCGAGCCTCCCTCTCCTCGCCGAAGGCCGTGGAGGGCGAGGAACTGGGCAGAAACCGGACTCAGCGATCCCCCGAATCGGTGATGGGCATCGAGGAAAACCCCGTCCGGTCCGAGCCGCTCGACCAGTCCCTGGCGAGCTTGAGCGAAAATCATGTCCGAACCCCCCGGATCGATCTCCGCCGCCTCGGCCGCGCCGGATACCAGCAGGGCAAGGTCCTCGAGGGGGAGCCGATCCGTCCGGGACGGCATGCGTCGCTGGATCCGGGCCAGGACCTCCCCGAGCGCCGCACCGTCGGTTCGGGCCTCGGCCCAAAGTGCGAGCCCGAGCTCGCCAACCCCGAGGGCCGGATCCGACAGGGAGCCGAGCATTCCCGTCCTCAGCGCCCCGACCGAGATCCCCTGGGCCGAGGCTCCCTCCTCGTCGCGCGAGAGCCCGATCAGGGCGATTGCCGATGACCGGACCGGGCTCCCATGCTTTCCGGCACTGGGATGGAAGAGACCGTCGGGCCCCTGCAGCTCGGGGAGCCGGGTCAGCGCAATTCGTTCAAGTGCATCCGGGTCAACCGACAACTTCGGTACCGGTATCACCCGCGTAGAGGCCCTCTATCTCCGTCTCGTACTTTTCGGCGATTGGCTTGCGCTTCAGCTTCATCGTCGGAGTCAGCTCGTCGCCCCCGGGCTTCCAGTCTTCCGGCAGGAGTTGGAACCGCTTGACCTGTTCGACCCGCGCAAGGTTCTCGTTGCCCTTCTCCATTGCGGCCCTGACGACCTCGATCACCTCCGGGTTCTCCGAAAGCGCCGCGATCTCGGTCCCCTCGATCCCCTGCTGACCTGCCCACATCGGGGCGAAGTCGGGGTCGAGCGAAACCAGGGCCACGTTGTAGGGGCGCTGGTCCCCAACGCAACAGACCTGGTCGATCAACGGGGAGGAGCTCTTCAGTTCAGCCTCGATGTTCGCTGGTGACATGTTCTTGCCGGCAGCATTGATGATCAGCTCCTTCTTTCGATCGACGATCTTCAGGTATCCGGCTTCGTCGAACTCGCCGATATCCCCGGTGTGGAGCCACCCTTCGGAGTCGATCGTCTCGGCAGTGGCCTCGGGCATGTTCCGGTAGCCGAGCATGTTCAGCTTGCCCTTGACCAGGACCTCGCCGTCTTCTGCCAGCTTGATCTCCACGCCCGGTGTCGGGGGGCCCACCGTGCCGATCCGGACTGCATCGGGTGGATTGACCGTCCCACCCCCGCAAGTCTCCGACATCCCCCAGAGCTCGGCAAGGGGAAGTCCGATCGCGTGGAAGAACTCGAGGACTTCTCTTGGGGTCGGCGCCGCGCCGACGTTGATCGTCACGACCTCATCCAATCCCAGGGCCGAGCGAAGGGGTGCGAAGAACTTCTGGTCGGCTTCGGCAACCCGCTCGTCCAGATCGTCCGGAACCTCCTTGCCGGCCTGCTCGAGCCGTACCTTCTCGATCGCATCGGCAAGTGCCTCCTGCAGGGGCTCTCGGGCCTCGTCCGGCTGGCCGGCAACCATCGATTCGAGCCCACCCTTGAGCTTTTCCCAGATGCGGGGAACGGCGAAGAACCACTGCGGCCGAACCTCCGGGAGGACCTCACGGACGGCCGTGTAGTCGTCGACCGAGGTGACCTCGAAACCAAAGACCGCCGGGAGGTAGTGATGGGCCGCCCGCTCGGCGATGTGGGCGGAAGGCAGCCAGCTGATGACTCGTGAGCGGTCGGGGAACTGAACTATCTGGTGGGTGCCGTCGACCATGAACATCAGGTTGTCATGGGTCAGCTGAACGCCCTTCGGCGGTCCGGTCGTCCCACTGGTGTAGATCAGGGTGAGTATGTCCTCCGGGCCGATTTCGGCTGCGGCCGCCGCACCGTCGAACCCGGGGTCGAGTTCCTCGAGCTCCGCCAGGGACATGACCCCCTCTGGAACGTCGCCTTCGGGATCGACGAGGACTACCTGTGGATCGTCGTCGAGGCTCGAAACCGCCTCTTGAACGACCGGCAGGAACAGACTCTCGGTGACCACGACCTTGGTCTCCGCGTCCTCCAGCAGGTACTTGATCTGATCCGGGGTGTAGGTCTGGTAGATCGAGAACGGAGTGCCACCGGCCGTGACGACTCCGAAGTCGACGATGTGGAACTCGGGTCGGTTGACGAGCATCAGGGCGACCGTGTCACCCTTTTCGATGCCGAGTTTCCTCAGACCGCCAGCGATCCGGTCGACCCTCGCCAGCCCGTCGTCCCAGGTAATCACGTTCGAGCCGTCGCGGCTCTTGACCCAGGTGTCACCGACGCGCTGGCCAGCAGTTATCCGAAATGCCTCGGCGAGTGTCGCTGCATCCTTTGCTTCGGTCGCCATTCCCATCCTCCCGTTGGATTTAGCGTGGAATCTAGCGCCAACCGTGCAGTCGCGCAGACGCTAGCGAACGGCGAAGCCTTCCCCGGTCAATCTCCCGATGTCGTTGGTAAGGCCGATGAAGAAAAGGCCGAGGACCAGCGCGAAGCCGATGATCCCGGCCCGCTCCATCACCGCGTAGGGAACCGGTCGTCCCCGAATCTTCTCTATCACGCTCCAGAAGATGTGACCACCATCCAGCGGGAGGAACGGGAACAGGTTGATGATCCCGAGGGAGAGGCTGATCAAGGCGATGATCGTCAATGCCTGGCGCCCAGACGTGTCTATCGCCTGTCGTGTGACCTCATAGCTTCCCGCGACCCCGGAGAGCTCTTCGCGTCGCTCGGCCTTGTAGAGCTCGGACAGGACGCCTACGGTTTCGGTGGTCACTCGCCACATGAAGTCGAGCGAGAGCCCCGCGGCCTCGGGTGCAGAAGGGGAGAGTGGCCTCGAACCGAAGGCAAAACCCACCCTTGGTCGATCGACCGTCGAATCGAAGCGAGGCCGCACTTCGATCGTCGCGATCTCCCCGTCTCGCTCGATCGTCAGCTTCGCAGGCTCTTCCGCCAGACAGCCATCGGTCTGCCGACCCTGGCAACGGTGGGTCGCAATCCTGGAGGCGAGGCGATCCTGGGAGCCCCTGACGCCATCGACCGCGATCAGCCTGTCGCCCGCCACCAGTCGACCGGCAGCGGGGGAGTTCGGCTCCACCTGACCGATCCGGTCCGTCGACTCCTGAACGCCAAACGCGAGGAAGAAGAGGATCAGGAAGGCAATCGCGATGTTGACGGCTGGCCCTGCCCCGATCACGACGATTCGCTTCCAGACTGGCTGTCGGTAGTAGGCCCTCGGTGCTACCTCGGGGGAGATTTCCTCCTCGGGATTCATCCCGGTGATCCGAACGTAGCCACCGAGCGGTATCGCCCCGATTCCGTATTCGGTCTCACCTCGCCTGATCGAGAACAGCTTCGGGGGAAAGAAGAGGAAGAACTTCTCGACCCTCATGCCGGTTGCCTTGGCGGCAAAGAAGTGCCCCGCCTCGTGAAGGACGATCAGGGCACAGAAGGCGAGGAATGCGAGGAGGAAGCTCATGAACTCGCAACCCCTTCAAGCCTCGCTTCGGCCCGCTCACGGGCATCCAGATCGGCATCGAACAGCTGGTCGAAGTCGACGGCGGGAGGATCCCCAATCTCCTCCAGGACACCCTCGACCACGGCCGGTATGCGGTCGAAGGGGATCCGTCCATCCAGGAACGCGCCGACCGCGACCTCATCCGCCGCATTCAAGACGCAAGGGGCAACGCCCCCTCTGATCCCGGCTTCACGCGCAAGTTCGAGGCAGGGGAACGCTCCATTGTCCACCGGCAGGAACTCCAGGGAAGCCGTCTTGGTCAGGTCGAGTCGCTCGACCGGGACGTCCCACCGGTCCGGTTCCGAGAGTGCGTAGGCGATCGGAACCCTCATGTCCGGCTGACCCAGGTGGGCCAGCTGGGCCCCATCGTTGAATTCGACCAACGCATGGACCAGGGATTGGGGATGGACGACGACGTCGATCGCCTCGTAGGGGAAATCGAAGAGGTGGTGGGCCTCGATCATCTCGAAACCCTTGTTCATCAGGGTTGCGGAGTCGATGGTTATCCGACCACCCATCTGCCAGGTCGGGTGCTGGAGGGCCTCCTCGGGCGTTACCGCCGAGAGGTCTTCGCGGCCGAGGAAGGGGCCTCCTGACGCCGTCAGAACCAGCCTCTCGACCGTCCCCGGGGGCTCGTTACGGAGCAGCTGCGCGAGCGCGGAGTGCTCGGAGTCCACCGGAATGATCCGGCCACCGGTCCCCTCGGCAAGTGGCAGGAGGAGGTCACCGGCGATCACCAACGATTCCTTGTTTGCCAGCGCAAGGGGGAGGCCCATCGTGAGGGTCGCGATCGACGGCTTGAGTCCTGCCGCACCGACTACTGCATTCAGGACGAAGTCGGGTTCCGTTTGCTCGATGAGTGAAATCCCGGAATCCGCTCCTCCAAGCACCGTTCCGGTGAACTCGTCCCGCAGTCGGTCGGCTTGACGGGAGTCGGCCAGCGCCACCGTCCCGGCCCCCAGGGCCTCCGCGGCCCGACCGAGTCCGCTTGCGTCGGAGCCGGCCGAGAGACCCACGACGTCGAACAGTTCTGAATCCTTGAGGAGTTCCAGCGCCTGGACCCCGATCGAACCGGTCACGCCGAGAATTACGATCCTTTGTGCCACGTCTTGATTATGCGGGATCGGCCCCGCCGCCCTTCAGATCAGGAGCAGTGAGACGAAGTAGCCGACCACGACCGTGAAGAAGGCGGCGTCCAGGCGGTCGAGTATCCCCCCGTGGGCGCCGAGGACCCCGCCTGCATCCTTAGTGCCCAGGTCCCGCTTGAGCATCGACTCGAACAGGTCCCCGATCGGTGCGGTGAAGGCAACGGCCGCCCCGAGGATCAGTGCGTCCGTACCCGAAAGCCAGTCCTGGTAGAGGCCGGCTGCCCAGACGGCAACGATCCCAAGGACGATCCCCCCGATCAAGCCCTCGACCGTCTTGTTGGGCGAGAGCTTCGGTGCGAGCGGCCTGCTTCCGAACAGTCGTCCGACTGCGTAAGCACCGGTATCGGCGACGAAGGTCCCGATCAGGACATCGACCAGGAGGCCCGTCCCGTAATCGGGGATGTCCCTGAGGAGGATCGCGAAAATCAGGGGGATCCCGATCCAGTAGACCCCAAGCAGCGAGACCGAAAAAGAGTCTGTGATGCCGGTCCGGTCCTTCCTTCGGAGGGCGGAGAGGAAGAGGAGCGGAAAGGGCACTGCCAGCGACAGGAGGATCGTCGTCTTCGACCCAAGAGCAGCGGCGAGGATGAAGCCCACCAGTGCGAGGTACATCGGGACCGGAAGGGGCTCCTTCTCCTGTGCCATCGCAAGGAACTCGCGAATCCCGAGGATGCCGACGATCGCCATCCCGCCGGCGAACCAGGGACCCCCGGCTACGACTATTGCGATCGCCAACGCGATCAGGGGAACTGCGTGGAGGATCCGTCGGCCGGTCTCCCTGCTCACCCCTCTCCCCTTCCCCCGAAGCGCCGTACTCGCTCCTCGTACTCCTCGAGGCACTCGACGAATGCCTCCCTCGAGAAGTCCGGCCAGAGTTCATCCCTGAAGACCATTTCTGAATAGGCGCATTGCCAGAGGAGGAAGTTCGAGATCCGCCGCTCTCCGCTCGTCCTGATCAGGAGGTCCGGGTCCCCCATGTCTGGTGCATAGAGGTTGCTGGCGAACGCGACTTCCCCCCCGCCCTCGTACCGGCTGGCAGCGTCGACCAGTTCGGCCCTGCCGCCGTAGTTGAAGGCGACGAAGAGGGTGATCCGTTCGTTGCCAGCGGTCATCTGTTCGGCCCAGTCCATCTGTTCGACGAGATCGCTGTCGAGTCCCTCCCGCCTTCCCACGAACCTCATACGGACGCCCTCCTCGTTCAGCTCGGGAGTCTCCCCCTCTATCCGACGGCGAAACATCGCCATCAACGTCTCCACCTCGGCCGTCGGGCGGGACCAGTTCTCGGTCGAGAACGAGAAGACGGTCAACTCCTGGATCCCGAACTCTGCAGCATCCCTGAGGCGGGCCTTGACGTTGTCTGCCCCGGCTTCGTGGCCCTCGCCCACATCAATCCCCTTCGAGGTTGCCCAGCGTCCGTTGCCGTCGGTGATGATCGCGACGCGCCTGGGCCAGCTCACACTTCGAGTATTTCCTCTTCCTTGCCCTTGAGCATGGAGTCGATCTCGTCGATTGACCCGTCGGTGAGCTCCTGGAGGCGATTCTCGGCGCGATGTTCGTCGTCGGCGCCGATTTCGCCTTCCTTCTTGAGCTCACGAAGGTCGGCCATCACGTCCCTGCGCACGTTGCGGACCGCGACCCTGCCCTCCTCGGCGATCCCGTGGAGCACCTTGACCAGATCCTGCCGCCGTTCCTCGGTCATCTCCGGGATCGCGAGCCTGATCACGTTGCCATCGTTGTTGGGGGTCAAGCCGATGTCGGAGTCGAGGATCGATTTCTCGATCATCGGAATCGCCGACTTGTCATAAGGCGTGACGGTAAGCAGGCGTGCCTCGCTCGCTGCCACATTGGCCAGCTGGTCGAGTGGCGTCTCGGCCCCGTAGTAGTCGACGACGATGCGATCCAGCAGGTGGGGAGTGGCCCTCCCGGTCCGGACCGAAGCAAACTCTCCCCGCGTCGAACCGACCGACTTGTTCATTCGGTCGGTCGCATCTTCCAGCAGGTCGTCGATCACTTGGGTGCCTCGTCTTTCCCCTTGTTATCCGGCTGGCTGACCAGGGTCCCGACCTTCTCCCCGGACACGATCCTACCCATGTTCCCGTTGACCCCCATGTTGAAGACGTAGATCGGGAGCTGATGATCCATGCAGAGGCTGAGAGCGGTCGAATCCATCACGCCGAGCGAGCGCTCGATCGCCTCCATGTGGGTCAGCTCCGGAATGAATTGGGCGTCAGGGTCTGCGGCCGGGTCACGATCGAAGACGCCTTCGATGCCGTTCTTCGCCATCAGGATCGCCTCGGCGTGGATCTCCAGGGCCCGGAGCGCCGCAGCGGTATCCGTGGTGAAGAAGGGGTTTCCGGTCCCTGCGGCAAAGATCACGATCCGACCCTTCTCCAGGTGACGCATCGCACGCCGACGGATGTAGGGCTCGGCGACTTCACGGACATCGATTGCCGACAGGACCCTGGTGAAGCGTCCCCTCGACTCGAGCGCGTCCTGGAGGGTCAGGGCATTCAGGAGTGTCGCCATCATCCCCATGTAGTCGCCCGTCGCCCGGTCGACCCCGCCGGTCGTCCCGTCGATCCCCCTGTAGATGTTGCCCCCTCCAACGACGACGGCCACCTCGACACGTCGGTCGACCAGATCCGCGATTTCCGAAGCGATCCTCCCGACCTCATCCGGGTCGGTACCGAAGTCCCTCTGACCCATCAGGGCCTCGCCCGAGAGCTTGATCAGGACCCGGTCGAAGACGGGCCTCGAGGCCTGGGCCACCCGCTCAACCCCCGATCCGGAAGCAGGCGATCCGCGAGATGACAACGTTCTCACCGACCTTTGCCGCTAGATCCTCGCGCATCTGCTCGATCGTCCGGGAGTCGTGCTTGTCGGCATTGACGTGCTCCTGCTCCAGAAGCGTGACCTCCGCCTTCCACTTCGAAAGCTGTCCTTCGACGATCCGATCGACGACGTCAGCCGGCTTGCCCTCCTCGCCGGCTTTCTCCTCGAAGACCTTCCGCTCCCGCGCTATCGCTTCCTCGGGAATCTCGTCTGTGGATATGAACTCTGGCGATGTCGCTGCGACGTGAAGGGCGACTTCGTTGGCGAAATCGGCGAAATCCTCGTTCCTCGCAACGAAATCGGTCTCGCAGAGAACCTCTACGAGCGATCCGACATTCCCGTTGTTGTGGATGTAGGAAGCGACGACCCCCTCGCTGGTCCCCCTGTCCGAACGCTTCGCCGCAGATGCCTGGCCCTTGACCCTGAGGATCTCCACCGCCCGATCGATGTCTCCGCCGGCTTCCTCCAGGGCCTCCTTGCTGTCCATCATCCCGGCCCCGGTCTTGTCCCGGAGGGCCTTGACATCACTGGCCTTCACCTGGCCGCTCATGACTTCGCTTCTTTCCCTGCTCCCTCGGCCCCGGCCGGGCCGCTTTCCGCGAGCGATGCTTCGGCCTCGGGCACCGGAGGCTCGGTATCCGGTGCAACTGCCTGCGGATGATCCGGAATCTGCTCCGGGACCTTCACCGGCTCATCGGTCGGCCCCGGGGTCGGGGCGCTGCCGACCGAGCTTTCCTCGACCTTCTCGCCGGAGGCCTCCTCGGCTTCCTTCCTCGCCTTCTCCTCTTCCTCCCTCTTCAGGCGCTCTTCCTCTTCCCTGCGAAGCCGCTCCTCCTCTTCGAGGCGACGCTTCTCCTCCACGGCCTTCCATGCGTCGGAGCCTTCAGTAATCGCCTCACCGAGGGTCGAGATCACGAGTTGGCAGGACCTGATTGCGTCGTCATTGCCGGGAATTGGCAGGGCGATCCCGTTGGGGTCACAGTTCGAGTCGATCAGGGCGATCACCGGAATCCTCAGGCGCATGGCCTCCCGCAGCGCAATCTCTTCGTTGTTGAGGTCGACGATGAAGACTGCGTCGGGAACCTTCTTCATGTCCCGAACCCCTCCGAGCGAAAACTCGAGCTTTGCCTTTTCCGCCTCGAGGTTCATCCTCTCCTTGGTCGGAAGGAGCTCCAGCTGACCCGTTTCACTCCGCTCGGTCAGCTCGTGCAGGCGCTTGATCCTGGCTGAGGCAATGTTGAAATTGGTCAACAGTCCAGGCAGCCATCGCCGGCTGACATAAGGCATCGACGCACGGGTCGCCCACTCCTCGATTGCGGCCGCCGCCTGCTTCTTGGTCCCGACGAAGAGGATCTTCCCGCCGCCCGCTGCCAGTTCACTGGTAAACGCCCTTGCCTCCTCGAGTCTCTCTTCGGTCTGGAGCAGGTCGATGATGTGGACACCATCGATCTCTCCAGCCAGGAAGCGCCGCATGTTCGGGTTCCACCGGCTGGTCTGGTGTCCGAAATGGACACCGGCTTCGAGCAGGTCCTGAACTCCTACTTTGGACATCGTTCTCCTTTGGTGTTGCTGAAACCCCGGGACCTCGAGCGCATTTCCCAGCTCATTCCCTTGGAAGGCTGGGACAGGAGGCGCGTCGGGCTACCCCGAGGGGTCGTTTACTGCCTGACGAGACGCAGTCTAGCTTCCCGTCGCCGAATCGGCTCCGCCAACTGCGTGAAGCACCCGCTTCAGCTGATCCGGGAGTGGTGACTCCAGCTCCAGCCACTCGCCAGACCCGGGATGGTTGAAGGCAAGATGGGTCGAATGGAGAAAGGGGCGTCCAAGGTCGTGGGGGTCGGGCCCTCCGTAGGTCTCATCGCCAACGATCGGGGTCCCGATTGCCTTCATGTGGACCCTGACCTGATGGGTCCGTCCCGTCTCCAGCTTGACCTGAAGCAGGCTGCAATCGCCGATCGTTTCGAGCACCTTGAAGTGGGTAATCGCCTCCCGCGCCCCGGCACCGTCAACCGCCATCCGGTGCCGCTCGCGGGGCGACCGGCCGATCGGCGCGTCGATTCGTCCGCTCTTGGTTCGCGGCGATCCCGAGACGAGGGCAAGGTAGGTCCTGTTGACCTCCCTTCTTTCGATTGCCCGCTGGAGATTCGAGTGACTCTCGGGTGTCTTGGCGAGGAGGATCAAGCCGCTCGTGCCTCGATCGAGCCGATGGACTATCCCTGCTCGCGACTCATCCTCCCCTCCCGCCAGGTCGTCGCCGAAGAGTTCGGCAAGGGTAGGCTCGGTGAGGCCCGGGGCCGGGTGGACCACCAGTCCCGCTGGCTTGTCGACGACCAGCAGCTCCTGGTCCTCGAAGATCACCGGTACCTCCTCTCTCGACCAGCGCGGGGCAGGCTCAGCCATTTCCCTCCCCACCAGCCTTGATCACGATGTAAGCCAGAGCGATGACTCCCACCGTTATCGCCGTATCGGCAAGGTTGAAGGCCGGCCAGAAGGGAACCATCACGAAGTCGACGACCTCGCCCCGGACCAGCCGGTCGACGAGATTCCCCAGGGCCCCGCCAAGGATGAAGCCGCCGGCCACCGCTGTCGGCCAACCGGGCGGGGCGCTGGCTACGAAGAAACCGAGGGCGAAGAGGGCGAAGAGGGCCAGTCCGAGGACGATCGGGCCACCGCCCGAAGCAAGTCCGAAGGCGATTCCGTCGTTGTAGGTGAGTGTGAGGTCGAGGGGGCCGAGCACGTTCTCGACTTCGCCCGGTGCGATCGAGGAGACCACCGCTACCTTCACGGCCTGGTCCAGCGCGAGGACGAGAGCGGCGACGAGTCCCAGCCTGGTGAAGGTCCCGGCGGAGGTCAACCCGAGATGAGTCCAACAACGATGCCCTGCAGCACGAGCAGGACCACGAGGCCGATGATCGGACTCAGGTCGATCGCCATGCCCCGACCGCCGATCGGCGGGATGAACCTCCTGAACAAGTTCAGGTAAGGATCGGTGGTCTGGCGCAGGAACTCGAGGACCGCCCCGATCGGTCCCGTGCTCGGCGGGCGCGGGATCCAGGAGGCAAGGACTCGAGCAAAAATCAGCACTATGTAGACGGTAAAGAGCGCACTGACGAAAGAGGCGATGTCGCCCCTCGTCACGGCCAGCTCTACCAGTCCGCTCACCCGTCCCTCATCCTCTCGAGCGCGGCGTCGCCCGCGGCCCGGAATGCTTCAGGCCCCCCAGCCGCCTCCAGCGCTCTCAGTCCGGCTTCCGTACTGCCTCCTGGATGGGCGACCTCGGTCGAGATTTCGAACGGGGTCTTCCTGGCCAGGAGATCGGCCGTCCCTGCCATCGAGAGAGCGACCATCCTCAGGGCCGTTTCAGGCTCCATACCATTGGCGATACCGACATCGGCAAGAGCCTGGGCCACCTCGGCAAAGAAAGCGGGCGAACAGCCCATCAACGCAGTCGCGGGATCCATCAGCGACTCGTCGAGCTCGATCACTTCACCGAGGACAGCAAGCGCCCGGAAGGCCTCCTCCCGGAGACCCTTGACGTCGGAGCCGCCCTCCGAAACGCAGATGACCCCTTTCCCGACCTCGACGCCCAGATTGGGCATGAGCCTGAGCACGTCAGTCTCGGGAAAGAGTCCACAGAGGCGGTCGAGAGGAGTGGCTCCGAGGAGGGAGAGAAGGACCCCGGGAAAATCGAGCTCACCGGCAACGGAGTCCAGGTGGCCCGGAGAGACGGCGAGGACGACGATGTCGCTCTCGGCAACCAGGGCCGGATTGCTCCCCATCGCTTCGCCGCCGGTTTCGTCCGCGAGGGCCCTGGCGCGACCGGAGCCCGCATCCGTGAAAAGCATCCGGGTCGGAGCGGCCTCTCCACCACCGACCCAGCCGCGGGCCATGGCTGCTGCCATGTTTCCGGAACCGACGAATCCGACGATCATCGGTCGCAGCCTACCGGGGTGCTCTACCGGTCAGGACTGGTTGAAGAAGCCCTTGTCGAGGAGGCGCGCCTTCTCCTCGGCCGATACGTCTACGTTCCGCGGGGTGAGCAGGAAGATCTTCTCGGCGATCCTCTGCATACCCCCGTCGAGCGCGTAGGTCAGCCCAGACGAGAAGTCGATCAAACGCTTCGAGAGGTCGGGGTCGGTCGCCTGGAGGTTGAGGATTACGGGAACTGAACGCTTGAACTGGTCGGCAACCTGCTGGGCGTCGTTGAAGTTCGCCGGGACGACCAGATGGACCTGAAGGTCGTCGTCGCCCTCGACCGCATGAAGCACCCCACCGCCACCACTGCCGTCGTCGGGAAAGATGTCGTCGAAGTCATCCCGCCCCGAGCGCCGACTGCTCGGCAATCGTCGGACATTCGTACGACCTGACCGCCGCTCGCTGCCACCGTCATCCAGCGGAGCGTCGAAGTCTTCTTCGTAATCGCCGTAGTACTCGTGGTCCTCTTCGGCCAGCCCGAAGTAGACGAGGACCCGATGCCACTGGTCTCGTAACGCCATGGGTCGTCATTCTGCCGTAATCACCGGATTCCTTCCGGAAGACAGTGATTTTGCGCCGATCGGTGCCCGATCCTCATCACCTCGAGAGGAGGGCCGCTTGCCGACCCGCAGCGGCTCCTTCCCTGCGAAAGGAGTGAAACGTCCCCACTTCGCAGCACGTGCACCGTTCGGCCCTCTCGACCGAGTCGACCCCAGCGGCCACGAGCCGCTCAGCCGTAATCCCACCCAAATCCACGGTTCCGGAAGCGGACTGCTCGACTCCAAGGGCTTCGGCCACTTCGGGTCCCACCTCGTAGCAGCAGGGTCCGATGCAGGGACCGATGACGGCCTCCGATGCCCTGACCGCCGCCACTGCCTTCTCCAGCATCCCGGTAGCGAGTCCACGCCAGCCGAGGTGGAGAAGGGCCAGCCCATCCTCACCTGCCAGTGCCAGGGGTAGGCAGTCGGCAACCAGGACCATCAAGATTTCGTCGGGATGTCGGGTCACCAACCCATCCGCCTCGATCGCGGGATCCCGGGCCGGGAGGAGCTCTCCGGCCCGATCGGGAAGCAGCCCCTCGGTCTCACGGAGGTCGCCGCCGTGCACCTGCCTGACCAGGCGAAACCGATTCGGTTCGAGATTCATTGCCCGGACCATCGAGAGTCTGGCCTCGGTGGCCGCCTCGAAACCTTCCGGGGCGGTCGCAAGGTTCAGCCTTCCGCCCCCGTCCGTCACGGCGAAGGTAAAGCGCGCTACTCCGGATCCGACCGGGGTCTCGAGCCAATGGACCCCCGCCTCCTGACGGAGTTCCCAGCGGCCGCACCCCGTCGACTCAGGCGGAGTCGACATTTCGGGCCGCGGCGAGCGCCGTCCTGAGCTGTCGGGCGCGATCAGTGCCTCCGGCCTCGAGACTCTCGGCAAGCGCTTCGCGAAGTCCCTGACCCACGGCGGGCCCCGGCGCGATGCCGGCACCGATCAGATCATCGCCATCTATCTGAAGGCTTGCCTTCGACCCCTCGCTCGGCCACCAGTCGAGCCACTCCGCTCCGGCGGCCCTCGCGAGGAGTATCTCTTCCCGTGTCTTTCGGGAAAGAAGCTCGTACTGCTCGATTCGACTCGAGGGGGCCTGCTCGGGAATGCCGGGGGATTCGTCCATCTCTTCGATCGCCGCTACCACGACGTCCTCGAGGTCGACCCATTCCCTCCAGGGGTCCGACTCCCGGAGCAAGTGACGGGCCGCTCCCACCGTGCGAACGGTCTCTTCCGGGATCGGAAGGACTCCCCATCTTCCGAGCCGTGCCAGGGCCTCCTCGGGAACTTGCTCCTGTCCAATCGAAACGAGTTCGGACCGGATCCGATCCGATGAAACCGTTCCGAGGTCACACTGCGAGAGGGCCACCTCCATTTCGCGATCCGGCTCGAAATCGAATCGAGCCCCGTAGCGGGCTCCTCGGAGGGCCCTGGTCGGGTCGTCGACCAGCGAGCGCACTCCAAGCAGCGAAAGCCTTCCTTCGGCAATCGCATCGATTCCGCCGAAAGGATCGAGGACCGTAGTGGGGTCCGAAAGCGATACGGCCATCGCATTGATCGAGAAGTCCCTGCGGCCGAGGTCCTCCTCGAGTTTCGCCGGGGCTACCTCGGGAAGGCCGCCAGGCTTCGGATATTTCTCGGACCTGGTTCTGGCCAGGTCGAGCTTCCGACCATCCAGCGTGACTTCCGCGGTCATGAATCGTGGGTGTTCGACCGGCTGCCCCCCGAGGGCCGCGAGCAGGGGTGCGAGATCCCCCTCGAGTGCGACATCGACGTCGGTCGGCTCCTGCCCGAGCAGGAGATCCCTGACCGACCCGCCAACCAGGTAAGCGGTGGCCTCTCCGGCTGCAGTCCGCACCGCTTCGAGCCGGGGGTCCCCGGCCACGAAGGCCTCGAGACCCTCCCGATCCGGATCCTTCCGATCTGTCGCTGGCGCCATCACCGACCTTCCCTACCATGAATCCCTGAGCGGATGACTGACGAAGATCAAGGGGATCCGCGCTGGCAGGACCGGATCCCGGAACCAACACCGGAACGAATCGTTCTATTGGCCGGGATCCTGCTCGCCCTTTCCCTTGCCATCCTCCTTGCCTGGTCGGAGCTGAAGCGGCCGCCAGACGTGAGTAACGAGTCGGTGCCCTTCCGGGCTGCCCAGGATCAGCCCCGCGAGCAGGTCACGAAGGGGAACGGTGTGGTTTCCTGGCCGACCTTCCGGCTGAACCGGCAGCGCACCGGATATCTGCCCATTCGGGGCCTCCGCCCCCCATTTGAGCGCGTTTGGCGCTACGGAGGAAAACCACTGCTCGAGTTCCCCCCGGTGATTGCCGGTGGGCGGCTCTTCTTCGTAGATAACGATGGCCATGCGATCGCCCTCAACGCCGAAACGGGCAAGAAGGTGTGGGTTCGCAGGATCGCCCGGTTGAATGCCTCTTCACCCACCTTCTCCCGCGGGCGCCTCTACATCGTCAACCTCGAACCGGGGCAGGTAGTCGCCCTCGAAGCAGAATCCGGAAGGCAGGTCTGGAAGCGGCCCCTCCCCTGTCGAAGCGAATCGAGCCCGATCGTCGTTCGGGGGCTCATCTTCTTCGGCTGTGAAGACGGGAGCCTCTACGCCGTCAAGACCAGGAATGGGAAGACCAGATGGCGGACCTCCCTTGGCGGCGCGATCAAGGCCGCGCCCGCCTACCGGAACGGAACGCTCTTCGTCGGGGACTACGGAGGACTGATGAACGCGGTCAGGGCACGCGACGGTGAGATCCTCTGGCAGAGTTCCTCCCTCGGTCCCGGCCTGGGTCGAGCCGGCGCCTTCTACTCAACACCAGCGGTCGCATTCGGACGGGTCTACTCGGGTAACAACGATGGCCGGGTCTACAGCTTCGACTCCCGAACGGGCGAGCTGGCGTGGAGCTTTTCGACCGGCGGGTGGGTCTACTCAGGTCCCGCCGTGGCCTCGGTGCCAGGAACGAAACCGTCTGTCTACATCGGGTCCTTCGACGGCAACGTCTATGCACTCGATGCCCGGGACGGTGGGCTCAGGTGGAGCTTCGACATGGGGGGTCGAGTGATCGGCTCCCTCAGCGTGATCGGGAGGATCGTCTATGCCTCGACCTTCGACGGGACGAGTACCTATGGGTTGGGCGTGAGGAAGGGCAACAGGCGCTTCTCCTACTTCACCGGTGCCTACATGCCCGCGATTTCAGATGGCCAACGGCTCTACATAGTCGGCTACTCGAGCATCCATGCTCTCGAGCGCGTACCGCCGGGCAGGAAGGCTCCGGCCGGCATCAAGAAGAACGGCAAGCGCCCTGCCGGAAACTGAACCGGCAGTTGACTACCTGACCGCAACCCCTCCGGCCGCCATCGCGCGTTTCGCCTCCGCGACCGTGAAATCACCGAAATGGAAGATCGATGCGCAGAGGACCGCATCGGCACCCCCCTCGACGACGGCGTCGCGCAGGTGGGCCGGCTCCCCGGCGCCACCCGATGCGATGACCGGGACCGGAACGGACTCCGAGACCCTTCTGGTCAGCTCGATCTCGTAACCATCAGTGGTTCCATCCCGGTCCATGCTCGTCAGGAGGATCTCTCCGGCGCCGCGGGATACCCCCTCGCTCGCCCACTCGACCGCGTCTAGACCGGTCGGTTCACGCCCTCCCTTGACATAGACCTCGTAGCGATCTCCCTCCCTGCGGGCGTCGATCGCCAGAACGACGCATTGGGAACCGAATTCCGTCGCGAGCTCGGTCAGGAGTTCCGGATTCCGAACGGCGGCCGAGTTGACGGCGACCTTGTCAGCCCCGGCCCGCAACACATCCCGCGCATCATCCACGGTCCGGATGCCACCCCCGATGGTGAAGGGAACGAAGACCGCGTCGGCGACCCGGCTGGCGAGGTGGGCTGCAGTTGCTCGCCCCTCGTGAGATGCGGTGATGTCGAGGAAAACGACCTCGTCGATTCCCTCCCCTTCGTAGCGGGCAGCCAGCTCGACCGGGTCGCCCGCATCCCGGAGGTCGACGAACTCCGTTCCCTTGACTACGCGGCCTCGGTCGACATCGAGGCAGGCTATGACACGCCGGAGGGGGGTCATCTACCCACGCCGCCTTCCAGCACGGCCATGGCCTCCTGGAGGGTGAACGCTTTTTCGTAGAGGGCCTTCCCGAGGATCACACCCTCGATATTCACGCCCGGCATGTCGCGCAGCGCTGCGAGGTCATCGAGGGAGCCGATGCCCCCCGAAGCGATCAGCGGGCCCGGGGTCCGGGAGGAGACCAGACCGAGGAGGTCGAGGTCCGGACCCTCCATCGTTCCGTCCACCTCGATTGCAGTGACGAGAAACCTCTCGACGCCCCTCGCGGTCAACTGACCGGCGAGTTCGGCCGCGGTGATTTCGGACTCCTCCATCCACCCCGAGAGGGAGATCATCCCCCTTCGGGAATCGAGTGCGACTACGAATCTCTCCGGGCCGAACGACTCGACGGCCTCGTCGAGGAACTCCGGCTCGGTTACCGCGGCGGTACCGATTACGACTCGCTCTACCCCCGATTCGAGCAGGAGTCCGACCGCAGCCAGGTCCCTGATCCCACCCCCGGTCTGCACCGGTATCGCGCAGGCACCGCAGAGCTCATGGATTACCTCCGCGCTCCTGGGCGCGCCACTCCTCGCTCCGTCGAGGTCGACTACGTGCAGCAGCCTCGCCCCCGCAGCCTCCCACTCCAGGGCCAACTGGACCGGATCGTCGGCGTAGACCGTCACGTCGTCATAGTCGCCCCGGGTCAGCCGGACGGCATTTCCTTCGAGGATGTCGATTGCCGGGATCGCGATCAAGTCGCCCCACCTTCCGCGACGATCTTGACGAAGTTGGCCAGGAGGCGGAGGCCTGGTGCACTCGACTTCTCAGGGTGGAACTGAACGCCGAAGACTCGACCTCGCCCCGCGGCGCAGGCGAATTCCGTGCCGTAGGTGGCCGTTGCCAACAGGTCCTCCTCTCCGGGGACCGGGACGAAGGAGTGAACGAAGTAGAAGGCCTCTCCGTCCTCGATCCCCTCCCTCAATCGACTGTCGGATCTCCAGTCGACCCGCCCCCAGCCTATGTGGGGCACCTTGAGTCCGTCGCCAGCAAGCTCGACGACCCTGCCGGGCAGGATCCCGAGGCCCTCGGCTCCACCCTGCTCATCGGAGCTCTCAAAGAGGAGCTGTAGCCCGAGGCAGATACCGAGCAAAGGCCGGTCCCGATCGAGCGCTTTGGCGATGGCATCATCCAACTGCAACGCCCCGAGGCGCTCCATCGCCTTCGGGAAGGCACCGACACCCGGAAGCACTACCCCATCTGATTGCACGACGACCGTCGGCTCAGAGGTGGTGACCACCTGGGCCCCGGCCACCTCGAGCGCCTTGCCGACGGAGTGGAGGTTCCCCATCCCATAGTCGAGCAGGGCGACGGTGGGTCGCCTGACGGAGGTCAACTCGTCAGGGTGCCTTTGGTGCTGGGAACGCCTTCATCGCCGGTTGGCGCAATCGCGCTCTTGAGCGAGAGGGCAAACGCCTTGAAGACGGCTTCGACCATGTGGTGGACGTTGCTCCCCCGCTCGAGCCCGAGGTGAAGCGTCATTCGGGACTCTCGTGCGAGCGCCGCGAAGAACTCCGGAGTGAGCTCGGACTCGAACCCTCCGATCTCGGTCACCGGGACATCGCCTTCGAAGACGAAGAGGCCCCGACCGGAAATGTCAATCGCGCAGCTGGCGAGGGCCTCGTCCATCGGGACAAGAGCCCAGCCAAAACGGGCTATACCCGCCCGGTCACCCAGGGCTTCATCGAGCGCCTGGCCCAGCACGATTCCGACGTCCTCGACCGTGTGGTGGGACCCGGTTTCGAGGTCGCCTTTCGCAGAGACCTCGATTGCGATTCCAGAGTGACGAGCAAGCGAGTCCAGCATGTGATCGAAGAACCCGACCCCGGTGGAAATCTCAGCACCGCTCCCGTCCAGATCGAGGTTCAGGTCGACCTCGGTCTCCCCCGTCTTCCTCTGCACCGAACTCTTTCTGTTGTTCCTTGCCATTTGAACACCCGGTCCTTCCCCTCCAACACCACCGAACTGAGGCTAGCCAGTGACCCCGCTCGATGCCGGGCCGAGGACTCGCCGGTCGAGCTGTCCCGAGGGTTCAGGTCGACGCCGTTGTTTGCCGCGCGGCCCGAAGCGCCTCCCTGATTCGATCCGCCTCTGCCGATCGAGTCCGATAGAAGGCGACATTGGCGATCAGGCGGGCTGAAGATGTGAAGATCTCCTCCCTCTCCTCGAGTCCGTTCTCCTTCAGCGTCCTCCCCGTCGCCACGAGATCCACGATCGCGTCGGCAAGACCGACCACAGGGGCGATCTCCACTGACCCCTTCAGCTCGACTACCTCGACCTGCCGGCCAAGCGAGGCAAAGTATTCACGGGCGACTCTCGGATATTTCGAAGCGACCTTCATCAAGCCGAGACGCCTCTCATGTTCGGCCGGCCCCGAATCACCGGCAATGGCTGCCAGGACCATCCGACAGGAACCGATCCCGAGATCGTCGACCTCGACGAAGTCGAGATCCCGCTGCTCGATCAGGACGTCCTTCCCGGTAATCCCGAGGTCGGCCGCACCGGCCTCCACGTAGGTCGGCACATCGGACGGACGTACGGTGAGTAGCCGGATTCCACCTTCTTCGAAAACCAGGAGACGGCTGTCATCGACAAGTCCCTTCGAAATGAGGTCGGCCCCCACGAGGAGCTCGACGACGGGCTCGAAAAGTGCCCCCCTCGGTATCGCGAGCGTGGTACTCACGGAGCCACCGGACCTTCGATCAGTGCGGCATGGAGGCGCTCGAGACTCAGGCTGAACCCGACTGCCGGGAGCTCGACCCCGAACTGTTCCAGCAGACCGTCGTACCTGCCGCCGCCACCCATCGACTTGCCAAGGCGCTTCGAATAGACCTCGTAAACCTCCCCCGAGTAGTAGTCCGGATCCCTTGCCATACCGAGGTCGAAGACGATTTCGGCAGCCAGGGCCTCCCTCTCCAATGCCGCGGCCACTGCCCCGAGGCGCGCCGCGCTTGCCCGACTTGCGGCGGTCTCCGCTGCCCCGAGCTCAGCGAGCACGCCGACGTCGCCCCTCGTGCGGGAGATCGAGACCAATTCACGACCTCTCTCCCCCAGATCGGAAGCACCCGAGGTGAGGGTCTCCTCGAGCTCGACCAGGTCCCCCCTTGCGAGAGCTTCCAGGCAGAGGGCTGATTCGGCCATCGCCAGTCCGGACTCCTCCAGGAGGGATGGCCAGAGAGAGGCGTCCCCGATGCAGATCACGACCTCCGAGACCCCAACTCCTGCCAGTGAGCGATCGAGAACGGTGAGCACCTCAGCAGTCCCGTCCGCATCCTCCGGGCCGATCAGCTCGATCCCGGCCTGGCCGGACTCGCGCAGATCGGCCCTGCGAGGGGAAGTGGTCCGGAAGGATGACCCGAGGTACGAGAGCCGCCAGGGCGGGTCAACCTCACCCAGTCTGGCCGCTGCGAGCCGGGCAATCGGAACCGTCATGTCGTTCCTCAGCGCGACCAGCTCGCCACGGTCGTCGAGGAAGCGATAGAGCGGGCCACCGCGCCTGCCTCCGCGACCGAGAAGCTCGGCGTACTCGATGGTCGGTGTGCTGACCTCCGAGTAGCCCGAGCGGGCGAACTCGGACATCAGGGCTGCCTCGATCCTCCGGAGCTCACGCATCTCGTCGGGAAGTACGTCCCGGGTTCCAGGGGGGATGGGGCCGGGTTTTCCGTCCTCAGTCACGCACCCTCTCGATCCGCGCACCGAGATCACTCAGGCGCTCATCGATTCGTTCATAACCCCGGTCGATCTGGCGGATGTTGCCGATCTCCGAAGTTCCCTCGGCCGCCAGGGCAGCGATCAACATCGCCATGCCGGCGCGGATATCCGGGCTCTCCACCCTCTCCCCGTGCAGGGGCCCCGGTCCACTGACGATCGCCCGATGGGGGTCACAGAGGGTGATTCGAGCCCCCATTGCGACGAGTTTGTCGACGAAGAAAAGCCGGTTCTCGAACATCTTCTCGAAGATCAGGACCTCGCCGTCCGCCTGGGTCGCCAGGGCGAGGGCGATCGATGTGAGGTCGGCGGGGAAGGCGGGCCACGGACCATCCTCGATCTTCGGGATGGCCCCGCCTGCGTCAGTCTCTATCTCGAGCCCCTGGTCCGGCGGTACGACCACATCGGTGCCATCGACCTCCGAGCGAAAACCGAGCCGTTTGAACTGCCGTCGGATCATCAGCAGGTCCGAGGGACGCGTGCCGGTGATTCGAAGGCTCCCGCCCGTGGCCCCAGCCAGGGCCATGAAACTCGCGATCTCGATGTGGTCCGGGCCGATCTCGTGATCGGCTCCACCGAGCCTGTCCCGACCCTCGACGGTGAGCATGTTCGAGCCGATTCCGTCGATCGATGAACCCATCTTGACCAACAGGTGTGCGAGGTCCTGTACGTGCGGTTCGCAGGCTACGTTCATCAGCCGGGTGGTGCCCGGGATGAGTGCTGCAGCCATCAGGGCGTTCTCCGTTGCCATGACTGACGGCTCGTCCATGAACACTTCGGCCGGACTCAGCCCTGCCGATGGAGCCTTCAGGTCGATCATCCGCTCGCCGCTTACCGATGCACCGAGGTCACGGAATGCATCGAGGTGAGGGTCGAGCCTGCGGCGCCCGATGAAGTCACCACCCGGTGGGGGCATGCTGGCCTCCCCGAAGCGCGCGAGCAATGGGCCGGCCAACAGGAACGATGCGCGAATCGCAGCCGCGAGTCGCTCGTCGATCCGGTCGGGCGAGACTTCGGAGGCCTGGAGGGTGATCGTGTTGGGGGCGGTCCACTCGGCCGTCACCCCGATTCCCTCTAGCAGCGCGATCTGCGCTTCGGTATCCCTGATGCGGGGAACGTTCGACAGGGTCAAGCGTTCCTCGGTCAACAGACAGGCGGCAAGAATCGGCAATGCCGCATTCTTGTTGCCTGCCGCGGCGATCTCGCCGGACAGCGGAACGCCACCCTGTATCACGAACTTTTCCATCTCTGATGACCCGGGACCCCGGTCCCGGCGGGAAGCCTGAATGGCACCGTCGAGACCCTCAGCGGATTCGCAAGCCTAACACCGGCAATCGCCGTCCCCCGCGGGTGCGGGGCAGTTGGGGGCGGTCCGTCACCCGATCGCCGATGAACGGCCGGGCGTCAGCTGCTAGGGCGCGTACCTCCCGCCGGCCCTGGCCCATTTGAGGATTTCGTCGGGTCCGGAGAAACCGTCGACCACCTCGACGTCCCCGTGACGCCTGATCAGGTACATCGCCGCTTCATCCAGCTCCTTCCCGGTGGCCGCGCAGAAGGGATCCGCCGACGGAGGCACCTCGACCTGGTCGAGGATGTGCCAGTCGTTCTTCTCGGTTAGCCAGGGCGCAACGTGCTCCAGGCGGCAGAAGGCTGCTCCCATATTGCGGGCTGGCTTGACCAGCCTCCACCCCTCTCCGGACTCCAGTCCGATTCCGCACCAGTCGCATTTACCGAGCTCGGTCAGGGCCACATCTTGCTACATGGCGCCGTCGCCGTTCAACCGCAGTCGATACGGGGGGTGTGGAAAGGCTTGCGGGGGCGGTTTCCATATGCGAACATATGTTCGTATATGGTGATCTGTGCCTGTGACCCTTCACTCGGCCTCAGGGCTGCGGCCCAGGCCTCTGACCTGCCTGACCCTCGGGGTCCAGCCGCGGTTGCCCCGCTCGAGGGAGGCGCGCGAGCGATCGGTGAGGTCAACGCAATGGCCGAACGGGCGGGGATCAGGCCAGGCATGGACGTCGGCACCGCGCTCGAGATCTGCCCCCGTCTGGAACTCCTGCCTCCGGATCCGGCGGGTATGTCCGGTGTTTGGGACCTGGTGGTATCTGCACTCGAGGGAATCGGTGCAGAGGTAGAAGCCGACCGGGCCGGGGAGGCCTTCTTCGATCCGACCCCGATCATCGGAATCCATGGCGGGCTGGATGGGCTGGTCCGGGAGACGTTTCGGGCGGTTCGGGAGAGGGCACTGCTGGGAATCGGACCGAGCCGATTGGCGGCGATCAATGCACTCGCCCCCTGCCAGGAGGTCCTGAAACCCGTGTCCAGGGAGTCCCTGTGGCGCCACCTGGATCCATTGCCGGTGGGGAAGCTGCAGGAGCGACTCGGTGAAGGTCCAGGAACGGACCTGTTCGGAACCCTGGATCGACTTGGCATCTCGACCCTGGGACAGTTCAGGAGGCTCGATACGGATGCGGTTGCGGACCGCTTCGGCCAGTTCGGCCTCGAGGCACTCAGGGTTGCCAGGGGGGTCGAGCCACCCCTGGCCCCCAGACGGGCACGCAGCGGCATCGAGGTCCGTCTCGACCTCGAATCCGTCGGTGGTGGTGACCGACTCCCGGTGGCCCTCGACCTGGCCTGCCGGATGATCTCTTCCCGCCTCGGTGGGGCCGGCCTGTTCGCGAGGAACCTGAGCGTGGAAGCCGTCCTCGAATCGGGGGGTAGCCTGTTCAGGGAGTTCGTCCCAAGGGCCCCCACCCGTTCGGGGAGAACGTTCTCCCTGCTCACCCGAGATGCCTTCGGCCCCTTGCACTCGCCCATCCTGTCCCTGACCCTGAGGGCGCCGAGAACTACCAGGGACGGTCCCCGACAGGAAGACCTCTTCGGTGACCCGTCGGCCAATCGGAGAAGAAGGCTGTCCGAGGCTGCCAGGCAGGTGGGGGTTGCCGTCGGGGAAGGAACTCTCCTGCGGGTCGTGGAGACCGACCCCGACTCGCGACTGCCCGAACGCAGGGTCGTCATGGTCCCCCTGGCCGGAGGTGGGCCGGCCCAGGGGGATGGAGTCGAGCGTTGAGGGGCGGCTCCCCACGAAGGATTCATCCCTACCGGGCGAAGCCGGTGGCCGTCCTGGTGGATCACGACACGAGGCCCAAGGTGGTCGGCGGGAAACCGGTCGCCTCGATCAGGGAGGAGTGGCTCGTCGAGGACTCCTGGTGGTCACGCCGCCAAATCAGACGGCACTACTTCGAGGTCGTCCTCGAAGGGGGGCGAAACCTCACGCTGTTCCGTTCCCTCCCAGGGGGCGAGTGGTTCAGCCAGCGGGCCTGAGACGTGGGCAGATCGACCCACTACACCGAACTCCACTGCCATTCCTGGTTTTCATTCCTCGACGGAGCGTCCTCCCCCATCGAGCTGGCCGAAACCGCAGCCCGGCTCGGCTACGAGGCCCTGGCGCTTACCGACCACGACGGCGTCTGGGGCTCCATGGAGTTCGCCCTCGCCTGTCGGGCGAACGGGATAAGGGCAATAACCGGGACGGAACTGACCGTCGAGTGGCGGGATCAGACCAGTCACCTGACCCTTCTGGTCGAGGATGGAGGTGGATACGCGAACCTCTGCCGACTGCTGACCGAGGCTCATGCGGGGACCCGGGTCGGTCCAGACCGGAGGCAGGATCAGCCCAGGGTTCCCCTGGACTTCCTGGAGGGAAGGACGGAAGGCCTGGTCTGCCTGACCGGGTGTGCCGGCAAGGGATTGGTCGGGTCCGCCTGGGGGGATGACCGGACGGGAGAGGCCGGGGCCCGGAGATTGAGGGAGCTGTTCGGGCCCGACAACCTCGCGATCGAGATCCAGCGCCCCTACTGGCGAAACGACTTCGCCCGAAATACCTGGCTGGAGGGGCTGGGGCGAAGGCTCCGGCTACCGGTCGTAGCGACCGGAAACGTCCACAGCCATACACCGGCCAGGGCGGCGCTCCAGGATGTCCTGGTCTCGGTCCGGCTGGGTATGGGGATCGAGGCCGCTGAGTCCTTCAGACGCGGCAATCACACCTCCTGTCTGGTGCCACCCGAAGAGATGGCAGCCCGCTTCGGTGACCGGCCGGAGGCGCTTCGGGCCGGTAACGAACTGGCCGACCGGCTCCGCTTCGAGCTGGACAGGGAGCTCGGATACCGCTACCCACGGGCGGGGGACCCGGCTGCCGACGTGGATCTGAGGGAGCTCTGCCGATCCCGCTTCGACGATCGCTACGGACGGAGCCCGGTTCGGGTCGAGGCAAGACGTCGCATGGAGGACGAGCTGGACCTGATCGGAAGGCTCGGCCTTTCGGGCTTCTTCCTCCTGCACCACGAGCTCCTCGATCTCGCCAGCCAGATCGCGGTCGAGGTGCGAGGTCGGGATTCCAGTCGTTCGGTCCTCCCGCCTGGCAGGGGGCGGGGCTCGAGCGTCAGCTCAGTCATCTGCTACCTGACGGGCCTCTCCCACGTGGATCCCGTTCAGGCCGGCCTCTTCCCCGGCAGGTTCCTGAACGAGGAAACGACTGCCGTGCCGGACATAGACCTCGACTTCCCGAGGGACATAAGGGAGCGCCTGATCCCCCGCATCCACCAGCGCTACGGTCATGATCGCTCGGCCCTGGTCGCCTCCTTTCCCACATACAGGCTGAAGGGATCGGTGCGGGACTTCGGCAAGGCCCTCGGCCTTCCCCGGGGTGAGGTCGAAAAGGTGGCGCGCGGCTCTGACCGAAGGGAGGGGATCGAGGGGCTGCGGACGGACCTGCCGACCCTGCTCGGGCCGGAGAGGGCCAGGGCCAGACGATGGAGGATCCTGACGAGGCTCGCCGAGGAGGCAAGGGGGTTACCCCGCCACGCTTCCCAGCATCCGGGCGGAATGGTCATCTCCACCTCACCCCTGACCTCGGTCTGCCCGGTTGTGCCGGCGGCGATGGAGGGGCGTCAGACGGTCCAGTGGGACAAGGATTCATGCCAGGACGCGGGCTTCCTGAAGATCGACCTGCTCGGGCTAGGCATGCTCTCCGTGGTCGAGAGGTGCGTGGACGAGATCGCCAGGTCGAGGGGGGTCCAGGTGGACCTCAGCCGGATCGACCTGAAGGATCACCGGACCTTCGAGGCGATCAGGGAGGCGGACACTACGGGCGTCTTCCAGATCGAGAGCAGGGCCCAGATGCAGCTCCTGCCAAGGCTCAGGCCGGAGAACCTCGAGGATCTGGCGGTCCAGGTTGCACTGATCAGGCCCGGCCCGATCCAGGGAGGGGCCGTACATCCCTACGTGGAGCGGAGGAAACGCCTCCGTGAAGATCCCGACTGGGAGGTCCCCTACCCCCACCAACTGGCCAGACGCTCGCTCGAAGAGACCCTGGGGGTAATCGTCTTCCAGGAGCAGGTGCTCGAAGTTTCGATGGATGTGGCGGGATTTTCGGCTACAGAGGCAGAAGGGCTCCGCAGGGCGATGAGTCGAAAGCGCTCCGGCGACTCCCTGCGGGCTTATCGCCACAGATTCCTCGAGGGGGCGGCCCAGAGGGGCGTCCAGCGGGAAGCAGCCGAACGGATCTTCTCTTCAGTCGAAGCCTTCTCCGGATTTGGATTCCCGAAGTCGCACTCGGTCGCATTCGCCCTGCTGGCTTACCAGTCGGCCTGGCTCAAGGTCCACTTCGGACCCGAGTACCTCTGCTCCCTCCTGAACGAACAACCCATGGGCTTCTATCCACCGGACAGCCTCGTTCAATACGGACTGCGTACGGGAATAACCGTCCTCCCGCCGGACGTAAACGCGAGTGAAGTCAAGTGCGCGGCCGAACCCCCCATCCCGTTCGAGGACGGCGACCGAAGTTCGGCTCAACCCGCGGTCCGGATGGGACTCGGGTACATCCGGGACCTCGGAGAGGAAGAGGCCGGGGAGCTGGTGGCCCTGCGAAATCGTGATGGAGACTTTTCCTCCGTGGCCGATCTTGCCTCCAGGTGCAGGCTCACCAGGCCGGGCATGGAGGCGCTCGCCTGGAGTGGTGCCTTCAGGGGCCTGCCGGACGGCGACCGGGTCTCCTCCCTCTGGGCGGCTGGGTCAGCAACGCGACGGACCAGGGGCACCTCAAGAGACGGTGCACACCAGCCCCCCCTCCCCTTTCCGATGCCAGCTCCCCCAAAGCTCGAACGGCCCGACACTCACGAATTGGTCCGGGCCGATTACGCAAGCACCGGCGTCTGCCTGGAGGGCCACCCGATGGTCTCCCTCAGGGAGGCCCTTCCCGAGCCCCCGCCGACCCTGTCGAGGCTCCGTGAGTTGCCCGATCGCTCCACGACCGAGGCAATCGGCTTGGCCAGGATCCTCCAGCGCCCGATGACGGCCCGGGGCACCTGCTTCGTCCTCCTGGAGGACCAGACAGAGGTCTTGAACCTGATCATCCCCCCGGCCCTGGCGCACCGGGAACGGTTGGTCCTCCGGACGACAAGGTTTCTGGCCGCCACTGGGAAAATCGAGCGCAAGGGGCTGGTGGTGAACCTCGTCTGCACTGGGATCAAGTCCCTCGATCGCCACTATTTGGCTCTATAGGCGGCTTACCCTGGATCCCTGCAACTCATCCTGCAAAAAGCGGGATCCGTCCGGAAGGCGTCGTAGATTACGAACCTATGTTCGTGTTCAAACGAATCCAAAACCGAGCAGCGAGTGGGCTCGACCTCGCCATCGAGTTCTCGACCCTCGGTGAGTATGGGTTCCTCCCCCCCGATCAGGCTGACGCTCGGCAGGGCCACCCCGACCGGTCCCGTGCCCCCAGAAGGTCGGCAGCTCAGCCCGGTGTTCGGTCACGCCGCCCGAACTGTTCGGAGCAGGTCCCGCTCGGAAGATCCAACAGGAAGCATCCGATGCCAGAGGCATCAACTCTCGAAAGGATTCCGCGGATTCAGGTGATCGGTGCCCTGCGCACGCCAAGGCTCGATACCGACTGGGCCGCGTGACAACTGCCCGCCTTTGACAGCCCGGATCGAGCCCCTCGGGCTTCACTGGGCTGTTCGAAAGGAAAAACCGGCGGCGACCTACTCTCCCAGGGGGTTGCCCCCCAAGTACCATCGGCGCTGCGGTGCTTAACTGCTCTGTTCGGAATGGGAAGAGGTGTTTCCACCGCGCTGTTGCACCACCGGAACTTTGCGAGACCCGCTCCGGAGGAGCTTCAAAACCGCACAATGGCCTATTGAAAAAAATATCCGTCAAGCCCTCGACCGATTAGTACCGGTCAGCTGCCGGTGTCACCACCGTTCCACCGCCGGCCTATCAACCTGGTGGTCTACCAGGGGTCTTACTCCCTCGAAGGGATGGGAGAATTAATCTCGAGGACGGCTTCCCGCTTAGATGCCTTCAGCGGTTATCCGTGCCATACGTAGCTAAGCTGCGATGCCCTTGGCAGGACAACAGCTACACCAGAGGTATGTTCATCCCGGTCCTCTCGTACTAGGGACAAATCCTCTCAATTCTCCAGCG